>JBFJNB010000139.1:0-6583 GCA_041633655.1 Lysobacterales bacterium
GAAGAAATGACCGATCTTGTCGGAGCCCATGTGGACCCCGGCGACCTTCATCGTGGACCCGATCCCGAACAGGAACGCGACCCTCGTGGCCCACGGCGCGTGGCCCCAGTAGATGCTCTGGCGGCGCGAGATCGAGATCTTCTCGACCTGGGGCGATTTCATCGCCCAGCGCTCCAGCTTGTCGACCCAGTGGTGGCCGCCGAGGATGTGGTAGACCTTGCGGCAGAAGCGCATCTCGTCGGGGCCCCAGCGCGTGCGCCAGCCCTCGGCGATGCGCTCGATCGCGGCATTGACCTTGGCGTTGAGCACCGGCGCCGAATCGGCGATCGGGCTCAGCCGATGGGTGAACTGATCGGTCTCATAGGCGAGCGCCGGCGCGAACAGCGCCGGCAGCCACAGCAGCGCGGCGAGCGTTAGCCTAGAACCGGTAACCCGCATACAGCAGCGTGGTCTGGCGGTCGCCCACCCCGATCTCCAGCGAGGCGTCGAATTTCTTGCTGAACTCATAGCGGGTGCCGACCGCGAAGTTCCACTCGTCCTTTTCCTGGAGCTCGATGTCGAACGGGACGTCACCGACGAACGGCAGCTCGATCGTGCCGCGGTGGCGCTCCTCGGTGTCGAGGTACATCGCGCCCAGCCAGTGCTGCCACGGGCCGCGCACGATCCCCAGCCGCGGTTGCAGCACGACCGCCTCGACCGAGGATTCGAAATCGCCGCCCAGGTCGGTTTCGGTGTAGACCCCGGTCAGCGAACCGAACCAGCCCTCTCCGCCGAAGGCCAGCGTCGCCCCGACGCCGTAGGACACGCCGTCGTAGTCGACCATGAACTCGGTGAACGGCAGCGGCAGTTGCAGCGCCGAGATGTCGACCTGGGTGTCGCCGTCGATGTAACCGGCCACGACGAAGACATTAAGGAACGGCAGCAGCCAGACATCGAGCTTCAGGTCCCCGTGCCAGACGTCGTTGCTGACGTCCAGCAAGCTGGGGTCCTGGACCACGACGCCGGGCAGGTCGAAGTCCAGCCGGGTCAGCTCGTAGTCCTGGTACATCGTGAAGAAGTTCGCCCCGATACCCCAAGTCAGGGGCAGCTCCCGATCCCCGGCCCACTCGGACCCGAAAATGCTCTGCGCCGGACTCAGCGCAGGCACCGCCAGCAACAGCATCGCCAAGATTTTTTTCATCGTGCCAGTCCCCTCTCCACCAGATGATTGCAATCCGACCGCGCTTTTTCATGCCCCGTCTCCCGCGGCCGCGGCCATGATAACCCATCAACGGGCGCCGTTGGCTCGAGGCGGATGTGATAGGCTGAACTCCCCCCCTGGAGCGAGCCATTTGATGAAGGGAGCAGAAGAAGTCATTCAGTCGCTGAATCGAATCCTCTACAACGAGCTGACCGCGATCAACCAGTATTTTTTGCACTCCCGCATGTTGGGCAACTGGGGTGTCGCCAAGCTCGCCAAGCACGAGTACGAGGAGTCGGTCGACGAGATGCGCCACGCCGATCAGCTGATCGAGCGCATCCTGTTTCTGGAGGGGCTGCCGAATCTGCAGGACCTGGGCAAGCTCAAGATCGGCGAGGACGTCAAGGAAATCCTCGAATGCGATCTCGCGCTGGAGCACGAGGCCATCCCGGCGCTGCGCGATGCCATAGCACTATCCGAACGCGTGGCGGATTACGCCACCCGCGAGCTGCTCGCGGAAATCCTGAAATCGGAAGAAGACCACGTGGATTGGCTCGAGGCGCAGTTCGACCTGATCGAGCGCATGGGCCTTCAGAACTACGTGCAACTGCAGAGCGCTTCGGCGGACTGAGCCGCCGGCCTGCGGATGCAGGCTACATTTCAGATTCGGGCTTCAGGGGATGGCCGGCCGCCCATCGCGCCGTGTACCTCGGCGATGAAGCGTTCCGCCGTCTCCAGGCAGCGTCCGCAGCGCGGGGGCTTGCCCAGGTGCTCGTAGATGCTGCGCGCGCACTTCAGTCCGGACTCGGCAGCCCGGCGAATATCCCCGCTGCGATGGCCATTGCAGATGCAGATGTACATGGCCGCATGATGTGCTAAATGAGAATGATTGTCAATTGCGTTTGATACCTATTCGCGTTTTATTCCCAAGCTACTGTAATTGATACACTTTTTTTGCCAAGCGTCCCCAGGGGTGTCCCTGGACGCCGGGGCGGGCCACGGCCGGCGATCCGGGGTAAACTGGCCCAAACCCACACCCGGGCTAGGCCATTGACCACGGACGCGCTTTCCGCGCGCAAGAGTTCGTTCGAGCGCGGACTCGGCTTTCTGACCGCCGGCGACGCGCGGATGGCCGGCCAGATCGCACGCAACGCGCTGGAGCAATTCCCGGACGACGGCAATCTGCTGTGCCTGCTGGGCGCCGCGCTGGTGCGCCAGCGCCGACCCGCGGACGCTGAGACCCCGCTCCGCCGCGCGGTGAGCTTGTACCCGGATTTCGCCCGCGCGCACGAAGAACTCGGCACGCTGCTGCTGGTGCTGAACCGCCCCGAGGAGGCGCTGGAGCACCTGCGGAGCGCCGCCGAGCTGGAGCCCGAGAGCGGCGCGACGCTGATGAAGCTCGGCAAGGCCCTGGCCGCACTCGGGCGCGGGGCCGAGGCGGACGAAGTGCTGGAGCGCGCGTTCAAGCTGACCCCCCACCGGTTCGACCTGGCCCAGGCCGCGGAGCTTTATTCGAAGGGGCAGCGCGAGCAGGCCGAGACCATCTGCCGCCGGGTCCTGAAACGGGACCCGTACAACGTCGACGCGCTGCGGTTTCTGGCCGAGATCGCGGTCAAGCACCAGCAGTGGGGCGACGCCGAGGCGCTGCTGGAGCGCGCGGTGGAAGTCGCGCCCGCCTTCATGCCGGCCTGGCACGCGCTGATCGAGACCTACAAGGAACAGGACAAGTACGACCAGACGCTGGCCGCGTGCGACACCGTGCTCCGGCGCGACCCGGACAATCCGAACATCCGCTGCGAGCGCGCCAACGTGCTCGCGCTGGCCGGTCGCCACGAGGAGGCCATCGCGGACTACCGCAGCACCCTGGCGGTCGCGCCGCGCCACGCGGGAGCCCTGTCCGGGTTGGGCCACGTGCTGAAAACCGTCGGTCAGACCGAGGACGCGGTCGCGGCCTACCGCGACTGCATCGCCGCTTATCCCAACTTCGGCGAGGCCTGGTTCAGCCTCGCCAACCTGAAGACCTTCCGGTTCGAGCCGGTCGAGGTGGAGCAGATGGAACGGCAACTGGCCGGCGAGGGCCTGGGCGAGGAGGCGCAGGTGCATTTCCACTTCGCGCTGGCCAAGGCGAAAGAGGACTCGGGCGACTATCCGACCGCGTTCCACCACTACGAGCAGGGCAACGGGATCCGGCGGATGGCCGAATCGTACGACCCGGTGCACACCGAGGTGATGCACGAACGGATCATCGAGACTTTCTCGCCGGAGTTCTTCGAGGCCCGCAAAGGCTGGGGCCACCCGGGCGATGAGCCGATCCTGATCGTCGGGCTGCCGCGTTCGGGCTCCACGCTGCTGGAGCAGATCCTGGCCAGCCACAGCCGGGTCGAGGGCACCTTCGAGCTGCCCGAATTACCCCGCGTGATCCGCAGTGTGAACCAGTCCCGCGCCGACGGCAGCGTCTACCCGGAGGCCGCCGCGAGCCTGAGCGAGGAGGAAGCGGCGGCGTTCGGGCGCGAGTACCTCGAGCGCACGCTGAAGCACCGCAGCGGCGCACCGCGTTTCACCGACAAGCTGCCGAACAACTTCCCCAACGTGGGCCTGCTGCACCTGATCCTGCCCAACGCCAGGGTGGTCAACGCGCGCCGCCACCCGCTCGATTCGTGCCTCGGCACCTACAAGCAGTTGTTCGCCAAGGGCCAGAGCTTCAGCTACGACCTGATCGAACTGGGCGAGTATTACCTCCAGTACCAGCGGATGATCGATCACTGGGACAAGGTGCTGCCGGGCAAGGTCCTGGACGTGCACTACGAGGACCTGGTGGCCGATCAGGAGGGGCAGACCCGGCGCCTGCTGGGGCACTGCGGGCTCGAATGGGAGGACCAGTGCATGCGCTTTTATGAATCGGACCGCGCGGTGCGCACCGCCAGCTCCGAGCAGGTGCGCCGCCCGATCTACGCCGACTCGGTGAACCTGTGGCGCCGCTACGAGGCTCAACTCGAGCCGCTGATCGAGGTGCTGGAGCCGCTGTTTCTGCAGTTGCCGCCGGAGCAGCGCCCGCGCGCGATGCAATCCGGATAGTTCGCCGATTGTGCCGCCTCGGTCGATAGTTTACAGTCAAAATCAAGTCTGACATCTTCGCCCGCAAGACGCGGGAGATCTGCGTTCCTGGAGGGGTTCTATGAACAGGCGCATCAGCAGGCCAGCCCGATTTCCCGAGCGCCAGGTGGCGGTTCAGCATACGGCCATCTCACTGGCGATCTCCGCAGCACTGTTCGGGGGATCGCTCGCGGCCCAGGAGGCGGCCCAGGGCGAGAAGATCGAAGAGATCCTGGTCACCGCCAGCCGCCGCACCGAGAGCCTGCAGGACGTCGCGTTCAGCATCAAAGCGCTCGGCAACGACGAGATCCAGCGCCGCCGCCTGCAGGGGATCGACGACTACGCCCGGTTCCTGCCCACGATGTCGTACTTCGCCAACTCCCCGGGCGCGGCCAAGATCGTGTTCCGCGGCGTATCCGACGCCCCGATCGCGTTCATCGCCCAGTCATCGGCGTCGCTGTACCTGGATGAGCAGCCCCTGACCCAGAACTTCAACGTCGACGTGCGCATGGTCGACATCGAGCGCCTGGAAGCGTTGAGCGGTCCGCAGGGCACGCTGTACGGCGACAGCTCGCAGTCGGGAACCCTCAGGATCATCACCAACAAGCCGGACCCGACCCAGTTCTCGGCCAACGTCGGTGCGATGCTGCGCTCCGGCTCGAAGAGTTCGATGAGCCACGAGCTGACCGCGGTGGCGAACATCCCGCTCGTAGAGGACAAGCTCGCGATCCGGCTGGTCGGGTTCACGTCGAAGGACGGCGGTTTCATCGACAACGTGCTCGGACCGACGCCGCGGTTCGGGCAATCGGACAACGCCGACGTGGTCGAGGACAACTGGAACGACTTCACCGTGTCCGGCGCCCGGGTGTCGGCGCGCTGGTTCGTCAACGAGGACTGGACCGCGACCGGGTCGATCGTCTACCAGGACTCCGAGGCCGACGCGCTGCAGGAACACGACCCGACCGTCGGCGACCTGGAGGTGGTCCGCTTCTTCGCCGAGCCGCGCGACGACGAGTGGGAGCAGTTCGGGCTGACGCTCGAGGGCCGGATCGGCAACGCCTCGCTGATCTCCAACACCGCGTACTTCGAGCGCGACGTGTCCTACATAAACGATCGCACCACTTACGCTTCATATTTTTCGCTGTTCTGCAACGGGCCCTACGACCCGTCGTACAACATCCAGTACGCGCCGGCTTACTGCTACGGCGGGCCGACCGTGGACACCAACGACCCGAGGAACTTCAACACCTACCTGCAGCGGAACACGCGCTTCACCCAGGAGCTTCGGCTGTCGGGCTCGACCGGGCGCTGGGACTGGCTGATCGGCGCGTTCTACGAGGACAAGACCGAAGAGTGGGACTACCGGACCGTGGTCGGCCCGAACTACCGCGACACGATCGCGTACGCCTACTGGGCTGGGTTGTACACCCTCCCGCCGAACGTGGAAGCCTGGTGGAACTCGGGCGATGACACGAAGTGGGAGCAGTGGGCCGTGTTCGGCGAGACCAGCTTCAAGTTCGACGAGCGCTGGACGCTGACCCTCGGCGGGCGCTACTACGACACCACGTTCGACAAGACCTACTTCGTGGAGCGGCCCGACGGGCGGCTGGACGCGGCCAGCAACCCTGGCGGCAATCCGCCCGGGTTCTCGAATCCGGAGGGCTCCGACTCCGGGTTCCTGCCCAAGGTCAGCCTGAAGTACGATTTCGATCCCGACAAGATGATCTACGGCCTGTACTCGGAGGGGTTTCGCGCCGGCGGCACCAACCGCGGTCGTGGCGACCCGAACCGGGTCGTAGTGCCGTTCACCTACGATGCCGACATCGTCGAGAACTGGGAATTGGGCTTCAATTCGCGGTTCGCCGGCGGCAGGGTCCAGTTCAACGCGACCGCGTTTCACATGCTGTGGAAGGACGCCCAGTTCGAGTTCAACGACCCGAGCTTCAACTTCTCGCCCAGCGAACCGTTCCAGACCGTGGTCGGCAACGCGTTCGACGCGGTCAACGACGGGACCGAGGTCGCGCTGAATGCGCTGGTTGGCGACAACGTCGAGTTGGGCCTGAGCGCCGCCTACATCGAGGCCGAGACCGACTCGGCCGCGGATGTGTGCTCGACCGCCGCGCCGGAGCTGCAGGCCGAATGCCGCGCCACGTTCATCCCGATCCCGGAAGGCTCGCGGCTGCCGCTGACGCCCAAGTTCAAGGGCGCCGGCTCGCTGCAGTACAACTTCCCGATGTGGGGCCGCGACGCCTACGTGCTCGGGCAGGTGAGCTACACCGGCTCGAGCGTCAACCAGTTGCAGGAATCGAC
>JBFJNB010000140.1:0-6551 GCA_041633655.1 Lysobacterales bacterium
GACAGCTTGCTCGAGCAGCGCATGACCGAGGTGGTCGACGGCGAGTATCAGCGCTATTCGGTCGAGTCGGGCGCCTACACCCGCGAGCACTTCTTCGGCAAATATCCGGAGCTCAAGGAGATGGTCGCCAACATGTCCGACCGCGACATCTGGCGCCTGAACCGCGGCGGTCACGACCCGCACAAGATCTACGCCGCCTACGCCGCGGCGGTGGAACACCGGGACCAGCCGACCGTGATCCTGGCCAAGACGGTCAAGGGCTACGGCATGGGCGAGGCCGGCGAGGCCCAGAACATCACCCACCAGCAGAAGAAGCTGACCACCGAGGCGGTGCGCGATTTCCGCGACCGCTTCAACGTCCCGATCCCGGACGAGCGCCTGGACGAGGTCCCGTACTACCGCCCGCCCGAGGACAGCCCCGAGATGACCTATTTGCGGGCGCGCCGCGAGAAGCTCGGCGGGCCGCTGCCGGCGCGCGGCCAGTTCAAACCGGAGCCGATCCCGGCGCCGAAGCTGGACGCGTTCGAGCCGCTGCTGCAATCCTCGGGCGACCGCGAGATCTCGACCACGATGGCGTTCGTGCGCGCGCTGGCGATCATGCTGCGCGACAAGGAGGTCGGCCCGCGGGTGGTGCCGATCGTCGCCGACGAGGCGCGGACCTTCGGGATGGAGGGCCTGTTCCGCCAGCTCGTGATCTACTCCTCCGTCGGCCAGCTCTACAAGCCGCAGGACGCCGATCAGCTCTTGTATTACCGCGAGGACCGCAAGGGGCAGGTGCTGCAGGAGGGCCTGACCGAGGCCGGCGCGATCTCGTCGTGGATCGCCGCGGCGACTTCGTATTCGTCCAGCGGCATCCAGATGATCCCGTTCTTCATCTTCTACTCGATGTTCGGGTTTCAGCGGGTCGGCGATCTGTGCTGGGCCGCCGGCGACATGCGCGCGCGCGGGTTCCTGCTCGGCGGCACTTCCGGGCGCACCACCCTCAACGGCGAGGGCCTGCAGCATGAGGACGGCCACAGCCACCTGCTGGCCGGCGCGATTCCCAACTGCGTCTCCTACGACCCGACCTTCGGTTACGAGGTCGCGGTGATCCTGCAGGACGGGATGCGGCGGATGTATGAACAGCAGCAGGACGTGTTCTATTACATCACGGTGATGAACGAGAACTACCCGCAGCCGGAGATGCCAAAGGGGGCCGAGGAGGGCATCCGCCAGGGGCTGTACCTGTTCCACAAGGGCAAGAAATCCAAGCTCAAGGCGCAACTGATGGGCAGCGGCACCATCCTGCGCGAGGCGATCGCCGCGGCCGAGCTGCTGGCGGAGGACTTCGACGTCAGTTGCGACATCTGGAGCGCGCCCAGCTTCACCGAGCTCAGGCGCGAGGGGGTCGCGGTTGAGCGCGAAAACCGGCGCAACCCCGGGCGCAAGCCCAAGCCCAGCTACGTCGAGCGGATGCTCGGCTCCCACGAAGGCCCGGTGATCGCGGCCACTGACTACGTGCGCGCGTTCGCCGATCAGATTCGCGAGTTCGTGCCGCGCCGCTACGTGGTGCTCGGCACCGACGGCTTCGGCCGCTCCGACACCCGGCCCAAGCTGCGCGAGTTCTTCGAGGTCGACGCCGCCCACATCGCCTACGCGACGATCGAGGCGCTCTACCGCGAGGGCCAGGTGACCAAGGCCGCGGTCAACAAAGCGTTGAAGAAGTACGCGATCGACCCCGCCAAACCCATCCCGGTGGGGGTCTGAGCGGTGGCCGGCGTGACCGAGGTCAAGGTCCCCGACATCGGCGATTTCGCCGACGTCGAGGTGGTCGAGGTGCTGGTCGAACCGGGCGATGCGATCGCCGCGGACCAGTCCCTGATCAGCCTGGAGAGCGACAAGGCGACGATGGAGGTGCCGAGCCCCGCGGCCGGCACCGTCAAGGAGCTGAAGACCAAGGTCGGCGACCGGGTCTCCGAGGGCGACCTGATCCTGACCCTGGAGCCGGCTGCCGGCGAGGCGGACAAACCGCCGCCGGCGGAGAAACCCGCCCCGGAGACCGAGAAGCCGGCCGAAAAACCCGCCGCGGCTGCCGAGGCGACCGTGGCCGAGCAGAAAGCACCACCGTCGTCGCCGCCCGAGCCGCGAGAACCGCCCGCGCCGCCGGCGGGCGCCCCGGCGCCACCGCCGGTGCCGTACGACGCAGCCACGGTCAAGCCGGACAAGACCGCCTACGCCAGCCCGTCGGTGCGGCGGATGGCGCGCGAACTCGGGGTCCCCTTGAACGAGGTCACCGGCACCGGGCGCAAGGGCCGGATCACCCACGCCGACGTGCAGGCGTTCGTCAAGGGGGTCATGGAGCGCAAGGGCTCCGGCGTGGTCGAGGGCGCCGGCGCGGGATTGAGCCTGCTGGACTGGCCGAAGGTCGACTTCACCAAGTTCGGCGAGGTCGAGACCCGCAAGCTGTCGCGGATCCAGAAGATCTCCGGCGCCAACCTGGCGCGCAACTGGGTGATGATCCCGCACGTGACCCAGCACGACGAGGCCGACGTCACCGAGCTGGAGGCCTTCCGCAAGGACCACGCCGAGGAGGCGAAGGCGGCGGGCTACAAGCTGACCCCGCTCGCGTTCCTGATCAAGGCCTGCGTCGCGGCGCTGAAGAAGTTCCCGGACTTCAACGCCTCCATCGACACCGCCGCCGGCGAGCTGATCCTGAAGCGCTACTACCACATCGGGGTCGCGGTCGACACCCCGGACGGGCTGGTGGTGCCGGTGATCCGCGACTGCGACAAGAAATCGCTATCGGAGCTGGCGAGCGAAGTGGTCGCGGCGAGCGTGCGCGCGCGCGACAAAAAGCTGAGCCCGACCGACCTGCAAGGCGGGTGCTTTTCGATCTCCAGCCTGGGCGGCATCGGGGGAACCGCGTTCACCCCGATCATCAATGCCCCGGAGGTGGCGATCCTGGGGGTTTCGCGCTCGGTTCAGAAGCCGGTCTGGGACGGCAAGGCGTTTGCGCCGCGGCTGATGATGCCGCTGTCGCTGTCCTACGATCACCGGGTCATCGACGGCGCCTCCGCGGCGCGCTTCACCAGCTTCTTAAGCCATGTGCTGGGCGACATCCGCCGCCTGCTGCTGTGAGCGATGAGCGCGAGTTTCCGCGCCGCGCCGGGCGCGGCATGCTGTGGGTGGCCGCGATCGGCGCCCTGGCGATGCTGACCCTCGGTTTCGACACGCTGCTGGATCACCGCCGCAACCCCAACACCAATCCTCAGTCGCGGCGGGACGGCGGCTTCGTCGAGGTCGCGCTGGCCGCCAACGACCGCCACCACTACGTTGCCACCGCGCTGATCAACGGGCGCAAGGTCGAGGTGCTGGTCGACACCGGCGCGACCCAGGTCGCGATCTCCGAGCCACTGGCGCGCGAGCTGGGGTTACCGCGCGGGCCGGCGTTCCAGGTTTCCACCGCCAACGGGCTGGCGACCGCGTACGCCACCCGGGTGACCTC
Organism: Lysobacterales bacterium; assembly: GCA_041633655.1. Classification (GTDB taxonomy): domain Bacteria; phylum Pseudomonadota; class Gammaproteobacteria; order Xanthomonadales; family SZUA-38; genus JBFGYD01. Next base: position 3,485 of record JBFJNB010000140.1, read on the forward strand.
GATCCGCCTGGGCTCGATCGAGCTGCGCGACGTGGCCGCCAACATCGTTCCCAACATGAGCGCCCCGGACGTGCTGCTGGGGATGAACTTCCTGCGCGAGCTGGAGCTGACCCAGCGCGACGGGCGGCTGATCCTGCGCCAGCATCTGGATAGCAAGACTTAAGCAGAATCATGAGCAAGACATTGACCGTGACGGTGCCGGACATCGGCGATTTCAACGATGTCCCGGTGGTTGAAATCCTGGTCTCCGAAGGAGATTCGGTCGAGCCCGAGCAATCGCTGATCACGCTCGAGAGCGACAAGGCGACGATGGAGGTGCCCTCGCCGGCGGCCGGCACCGTGATCAAGCTGCGGCTCAAGGTCGGCGACACCGTGGCCGAGGGCACCGCGATCCTGGAACTGGAGACCACCGCCGCGGCGGACGCCCAGGCCGCTCCGGCAAAGCCCGAGCCGCAGTCGACCCCCGCGCCGGATCCCGAGACACCCAAACCGCCACCGCCGGCTCCCGCTTCGGCCCCGGCCCCGGCTCCGGCCCCGACGCCAGCCCCGGCGCCGCCCGACGCGGAGACCGACCTCCGCGCCCAGGTCGTCGTGCTCGGTTCCGGCCCGGGCGGGTACACCGCGGCGTTCCGCGCCGCCGACCTCGGGCTGGATACGGTGCTGATCGAGCGCTATCCCGACCTGGGCGGCGTGTGCCTGAACGTCGGCTGCATTCCCTCCAAGGCGCTGCTGCACACCGCCGACGTGATCGCCGAGGCGCGCGCGATGGCCGAGCATGGGGTCGACTTCGGCGAGCCCAAGCTGGACTTGACCAAGCTGCGCGGGTTCAAGGAATCGGTCGTCGGGCGCCTGACCAAGGGGCTGGGCGCGATGGCCAGTCAGCGCAAGGTCACGGTGTTGACCGGCACCGGCCGGTTCGCCTCCCCGAATGTGATCGAGGTCGAAAACGGCGGCGACAAGACCACGGTGGGCTTCGGGCAAGCGATCATTGCGGCCGGTTCCCAGTCGATCAAGCTGCCGGGCATCCCGTGGGACGATCCCAGGGTGATGGATTCGACCGACGCGCTCGAGCTCGAGGAGATCCCGAAGCGGCTTTTGATCATCGGGGGCGGCATCATCGGGATGGAGATGGCCGCGGTGTACTCGGCGCTCGGCAGCGAGATCACCGTATGCGAGCTGCTGGACCAGTTGATGCCCGGCGCCGACCCGGACCTGGTGCGCCCGTTCCACCGGTTCGTCGGCAAGCGCTACGCCAACATTTATCTTTCCACCAAGGTGGTCAAGGTCGAGGCCCAGCGCAAGGGCCTCAAGGCCCATTTCGAGGGACCCAAGGCACCGGACAGCGAGGTGTTCGACCGGGTGCTGGTCGCGGTCGGGCGCAGCCCCAACGGGCCGCGGATCGACGCCGGCAAGGCCGGCGTTGTGGTCAGCGAGCGCGGGTTCATCGAGGTCGACGCGCAGATGCGCACCAACGTTCCCCACATCTTCGCCATCGGCGACGTCATCGGCCAACCGATGCTGGCGCACAAGGCGACCCACGAGGGCAAGGTCGCGGCCGAGGTGTGTGCCGGGATGAAGGTCGCCTTCGATGCCCGCGTGATCCCGTCGGTGGCCTACACCGACCCCGAGGTCGCCTGGGTCGGGGTGACCGAAGGAGAAGCGAAAGAGCAGGGCATCGCCTACGGCAAGGGCACGTTCCCGTGGGCCGCCAGCGGGCGCGCGCTGGGGCTGGGCCGCAGCGAGGGCTTCACCAAGCTCCTGTTCGACGAGCAGACCCACCGGGTCATCGGCGGCGCCGCGGTCGGGCCCCACGCCGGCGACCTGATGGCCGAGATCGGACTGGCGATCGAGATGGGCTGCGACGCGGCCGACGTCGGGCTCACGGTGCACGCGCATCCGACGCTGTCGGAAACGGTTTGCTTCGCGGCCGAGGCGTTCGAGGGAACGATTACCGACCTTTACCTGCCCAAGAAGAAGTAGTTGTTTTTTACGTTTGTTTAACGGCTGAGGAATATCATCGGTGACCGTGACTGGAGGACTTGGAGCATGAACGCGATGGGCTCAAAAGCGTTGCACTGGATCACAGCCGCGCTGCTGCTGGCCTTGCTCGCCGGTTGCGGCGCTACCCCGGGCAGCCGCTACAAGGCGCGCCAGCTCAACGCCGCGGTCGAGGACGCGATCGCGGAGTTCGAGCAGACCGACCCGGGAATCGAGAACCTGTTCCGCACCGCGGTCGGCTACGCGGTGTTTCCCTCGGTCGGCGCCGGCGCCGCCGGGGTCGGTGGCGCCTACGGTCGCGGGCAGCTCTACGAGGACGGGAAGCTGATCGGCTACTGCAACCTGACCCAGGCTTCGATCGGCTTCCAGCTCGGCGGCCAGGCCTACCGCGAGGTGATTTTCTTCAACTCCCAGGAGGCGCTGGACTGGTTCAAGTCCGGCGACTTCAGCTTCTCCGGCCAGGCCTCCGCGGTAGCCCTGAAAGAGGGCGTTTCGGCCGCCGCCAACTTCCGCAACGGGGTCGCGGTATACACCCAGGCCAAGGGCGGCCTGATGTACCAGGCCGCGATCGGCGGGCAGAAGTTCCGCTTCGAACCGGACACCTGACCTCTCCCTGCGGGACCGATCACCCACCGTTGGCGGCAATCGTCTCCTCGATCCAGTCTCTATACGCCGACACCCGGGTATGGACCATCACCGGATTGGATAAGTCCGGGGTCGCAATGTAGCTGATGATGCCGATCGTATAGCGCACGCCCTCGGCATCGGCGACGACGGGACCGCCGCTGTCTCCGTGACCTAGCGCTGAGTCGGCGGTTCGGTCGCGGGTCGCGAGCACGAACGGGGAGGATTCGCGAGAAAACCAACCCTTGGTGATGCCTTCGTCGCCCGGCAGGAGCTCCAGCCGACACGACTTCAATCCGGTACCGCGGCCGCCTGTGTGCCGTGGCGTGTCGCCCCAGCCCCAGGCTCGGACTTCGACGCCGGGGGCTTCGAGGCCGGACGGAATGTCACGGTATTCCAACGGTCTGGTGGGCACCTCGGCGGCAAGCTTCACCAGGGCGATGTC
>JBFJNB010000141.1:0-6521 GCA_041633655.1 Lysobacterales bacterium
ACCGACAGCCCGGCGCTCAGGCCCTTGAGCGCCGACGACACCAGATGGATGCCCCAGATCGCGCCCATCAGCGCGGCCAGTTGGGCGACGATCGTGGCCAGCAGCTTGCCGCTTTCCTTGCGCCCCATCGGCAGGCCATAGGCTTGGCTCAATTGGACCACCAGGGCCACATCCAGCGCGGCGGCGGCCAGCAGGTCGGCCACCGGGACCGGGTTGATCGCGACCGCGACCCCCTTGGCCAGGCTGTAGGTGCGGGTGATGCGCTCGGCGGCCTGGCGGCGGGCGGCCGCGATGCGCGCTGCGACCTGGTCGCTCAGGCGCCCGGCGAACAGGGCCGCGTTGAGCGCGGCCAGGGTCTTGCCCTCGGCCTCGACGATCGCCCAGATGCGCTCCGTCAGCGCACCCAACTCCGGGGAACGCGGTCGCGTTTCCTCGCGCTCGGCGCCGAAAGCGCTTTTGACGATGACCTTTTCGGGGCGCGGGTCGGCGGCCGCCGGGACGACGTTCTCGGGACGAACCAGGCCGTCGGCATGGCGCTTGAGCACCGCCAGAAGCTGTTCGGTCTCCTCGTCGGTGTAGCGGTCGGTCTTGTTCAGCACCAGGATGATCGGCACGTGCGAGCGGCTCAAGAGCCTCAGCGCCTCGACCTCGCCCTCGGTCAGGTCGCCGTCGGCGACGAACAGCAGCAGGTCCGAGCGCTCGGCGACCTCGTAGGCGAGCCGTTCGCGGGCCTCGCCGTCGAGTTCGTTGATGCCGGGGGTGTCGATCAGGTGCAGGCCGCCGGCCGGGACGTCCTGCCAGTTCTCGATCGCCGGGTGCTTGGTCTCCCCGTGCAGCGGACTGACCGCGAAGCGCTGCTCGCCGATCAACGCGTTCAGCAGCGACGACTTGCCCGTGGAGACCTTGCCGAACGCGCCGATGTGCAGGTCGCCGCGGGTCAGCTTGTCGCACATCGCCTCGACCTGGGCGTAGTCGGCGCTGAGCTCGTCGCGGATCTCGGGCGGGATGTGGCGGTCGTCGATCAGCTCGCGCAGGTTCCTCGCGGCCAGCGCCAGGTGTTCGTCACCGCCGCGCGGGCTCGGCTCAGGAGCGCTTTCTGGCGCCGAGCTCGGAGAAAGCCAGGCGGGCAAAATCGCCCGCATGCGCTCGAATATTTTCATTCATTTGGTCCTCGAAACGGTCCGCGGCCCAGACCGGGTCCAGGGTTTTTTGGGTTGCCAGGGTGTTGGCCGCGGAGCGTCCCAGCGAATCGAAGATCATCCCGTAGGCGACCGCGTGCACCAGCCCGCCGGCCACGGTGCCGGCGCCGGGAAAGGCCTTCAGCGCGTTGCCGGCGATCGCCAGCACCAGCGCGGTGGTCTTCTTGAGCCGGCCGCCAGCCAGCTCGATGAAACGGTCGATGTCCATCTTCCGGACCTGGATCTCGTAAAGATCGCCCAGCTCGCGCAGGAACCGGGCCGCCAGCGCGGCCTGGATCACCAGATCCGATCCGGGGGTCAGCGCGGCCAGCGCGCCGATCACCGCGCGCCGCGAGTACTTCTCGATCAGCTTCGTTGCCTCGCGCTCTCGGTGGCGGGCCTCGGCTGCCTCGAGCTTCTCGCTGGCGAGCTGGAGCATGCTGCGCTCCTGGCGTTCGATCAGATGGGTGCCGCTGCGCTCCAGCAGGCTCGCGATCTGCGCCCACAGCGCTTCGATCTCGGCCTTGCGGGGGCGGCTTTCCCGCCGCTCGCGCCCGTCCGGCTCGACCACGACCACCTGCTCCTGGCCGCCGGCGGTGACCGGCACCAGCGCCAGCGGGGCGGTGCCGGCGGTTGCGGCGATCCGTGCGCGGAGCTGCTCGAGTTCATTTGCGCGATAGTGGTCGGCCTTGTTCAGCACCACGACGATCGGCTTGTCGAACTCGGCCAGCGCGCGCAGCTCCTGGTGCTGGGTGCGGTCCAGATCGCCGGCGCACACGTACAGCACCACGTGGGCCCGGACCGCCTCGTCGCGGGCGCGCGGGCTCAATGACGCGGTATCGAGATGCCCGAACCCGGGCAGGTCGACCAGCCGCAGCGGAGCACCGTCCGGGGTCGTGCCGTCGAAGGTCCGAATCGCGGTGGTGGTGCCGCCGGTCGCGCCGGTCGCCGCACCGGTGTTGCCGAGCAGCGCGTTGATCAGCGAACTCTTGCCGACGCTCATCGCCCCGAACATGGCCAGGTAAACGCGTTCCTCCCGCTGGCGCACCGCCAGTTCGGACAGCTCGCCGCGGGCGGCCCCGGTTTCGATGCCTTTGGTCTCGTCGTGCTCGAGCCGCGCGACCAGGCTGTCGCGGTCGATAACCGTCGGCGCCGGCTCCAGGCGCGATTTGCGGCCGACCAGGAGCCGCCAGCCCAGCCACGTGCCGCCCAGGGCCAGCGCGACCAGCAGTGCCAGATAAAGCGGGGCGGCCCACGGCCCGAGCGCGGTAAGCCGCTCCCAGACCGACAACGCGGTGTCGGTGGCGAGCAGCAACAACACCACCACCGCGGCCACCGCGAGCACCACCAGGGCGGTGGCCAACAATTTCAGGATCGCATTGAAGCGCATGAAACCCAACCGCTGAACGCGGCCGGGATTATCTCACAGGGCGATGAAGTGCCGCCGGTGGGCGGAACGAATCAACCGAAGGCGAGGCGGCGCCAGTCGAACTTTTGGGCCGCGTGCTGTTCCATGATCGCGTTGGGATCGAGGCCGTATTCGCCGGCCGCGAGCGCGCGCTTGATGCTCAGCGGGTCATCCTCGTGCGACCGGTTGTGGCGGCGCAGATCGACTTTTCGATACTTCGAGTAGGGTTTCTTGTCGCCGGACAGCACCGGCAGCACCACCGGCTGAATCCGCTTCCTGGGATTCTGCTCGGTGATCAGCGCGACCTCGCCGCTGCTGAGCTCGACCAGGGTGCCCGTCGGATAGATGCCGAGCGCCTGGATGAACTCCTCGACCAGTTGTCTCTGGAACAGCACGTCGCGCTGGTCGTACAGGAAATCGGTCGCTTCCGGCGGGCTGAAGATCCGGTCGGTGTAGGGCTTCAGGCTGGTCATCGCGTCGTAGGTGTCGACCAGGCCCGCGATGCGCGCGAGCAGCGGAATCTGATCGCCGGCCTTGCCGTTCGGGTAGCCGGAACCGTTGAACCGCTCGTGGTGGTTCTGCACGATTTCGATGACGTCGTCGCCGATCCCCAGACAGCGGTCGAGGATCTCGACCCCGGCCTGCACGTGGCCGCGCAGCCGTTCCAGTTCCTGCTCGTTCAGCGGCGCCTTCTTCTCCAGCAACTGGCGCGGCAGCCTGGCCTTGCCGACCTCGCAAAGGAGCGAGCCCATCGCCAAGCGGTCGAGCTGACGTTCGGACAAGCCCAGGTGGCGTCCGAGCACCGCGGCAAATACGGCCGCGCGAATCGAGTGGCTGTAGCTGTAGGAATCCCGGTCGCGCAAGCGGATGATCCAGATCAACGCGTCGGGGTGGCGGATCACGCTGGAGACCATGTGGCGCGCGGTGCGCTGCACGCCGTTGGCGTCCAGACCGCGGCCGACCCGGATATCGTCGATGACTTGCGAAACCTCGCGCGCCAAGTCGCGATGGAGCTGGTCAGCCCGCTTGAGCTCGCGCTGGAACTGCTTCGGATCGGAGTAGTACTCGGTGCGAACCTTGATCGGGACCGACGTGATTTCCTGCAAATCGTCCAGCGCTTCCGCGCCGCCACGTGCCTTGTGCGTCGTGGTGACACGGGGCTCCGCAGCGAACTCCAGGCGGGTTTCCTCGATCTCCTTGGTGACGCCGTTGGTCCGCCAGGGGCGGTCCAGCGCGGAATCGGCCTGCGGCGGCACCCCGCGCAGGACGTCCACGTAGACCCAGTTGCAATACTTGCGCAGCGTGGCGATGTCCTTGTCGCCGCGGATCACGAAACCCTGGAACGGGAAAGGCGTCGACAGCCACGGCCGGTCGAGCTGGCATACGTACATGCCCTTGACCAGATTGTCGATGTCTACTTGTACTTGCTCAATCCGCACGCTTGCTACTACCCCGGTGACCTGTGTCGCTTGTCGTCAGATGGCGAAACCGTGCCTGAGTTTGACGACTATTACCCCACATTGTTGAGGAGAAAATAGGGGATCCATCGCACTCGTTCTGCGAACTCTGTCACAATTTTGGCCTGCTGCCATGGCCGGGAAGGCCGAGCGGGTCCGATTGGCCGACGAAAAGAGAGTATACTCGCCGCCAGTGGATCCAGGAATACCGCCGCCCTAGAGGTTCCTTAAGTGAAACAGGGAGGACAGTCGGCGGCGCGGCGTCCGGCCGCGGGCCGGGGAACCCGCCGGGGGGCGGCCTTGTCGCTGACGGCTCTGGTCTGTTTGGCGCCGCCGGCGCTGGCCCAGTCGCCGCTGTTTCGAGTGCTCACGGTCGACGACGGCTTGCCCTCCAATACCGTTCTCAGCCTTGCCCAGGACCACTCCGGCTACTTGTGGATCGGCACCAACGACGGGCTGGCCCGTTCCGATGGGATCGAATTCACGATCTACCGCAACGACGCGACCGTCGAAAGCTCGGTGCCGGGCAACAATATCCAGGCTCTGTTCGTGGATTCGAACGACCGCGTCTGGGCCGCGCCGGAGGGCAAGGGGCTCGCCTATCTGGACCGGCGCCGCGAGCACTTTTTCCGTTACGTGTACTCCGAAGAGGATCTGGGCCCGGGGGCGATGGCCGGACCCGACGTCTGGAGCATCTCCGAGGATCAGGACGGCTACATCTGGCTCGGGTTCTACCGCGCCGGGATCCAGCGCCTCGACCCGGCGGCCAACCGCTTCGTGCCGTTCCCGGGGGAGGAGGAGTTGGCCACGGAGACCGTGTTCGATCTGACCGTCGATCGCGACAACCGGGTGTGGGCCGGGACCATCGGCGGCGGCCTGATCATCGTCGAGCCTGACCGGAGCACGTTTCGCCGTTTCCGCCGACAGGCCGGGATCGCCGATTCCTTACCCAGCGACAGCGTGCTCGCGTTGCTTCCGAACGCCCCCGGGGGCGCCCAGATCGCCACCCGCGGCGTGGTCGGGCGCTTCGACCCCGACAGCGGCCGTTTCGACCCGCTGCCGAGCGAGCCGCTCGAAGTGATCGCGCTGGCCCCGCGCCGGATCGGCGGTACCTGGATCGGGACCGCCGCAGGGATCGGCCTGGCGGCGCCGGACTTGAGTGCTTTGCAGTACCGGTTTCGCGCCCGCCCGGCGGTGCCGGACTCGCTGCCGGGCAACGAGGTCAACGCGGTGCTGGAGGATCGCGAGGGCCAGCTCTGGGCCGGCACCGCCGGCGATGGGCTGGCGCGCCTGCCCCCGGACTGGAAGAATTTCACCGTCTACCGGCATGATCCGCTGGACGACAACTCGATCCGCGGCGATCTGCGCGCGGTCCACGCCGGCGACGGCGTGATCTGGGTGGGCGGCGGCGCCGAGTGGTTGGATCGGATCGACCTGAAAACCGGCCAGGTGACCCGCCTCGAGCGCCCGGCCGGGGTCCCGGCCGGCTACGTCAGCACCATCGCCGGCGCGCCCGACGGGGCGCTGTGGGTCGGAACCCGGGGCGGCGTGGTTCGCTACGATCCGAGCGGCGGCACGGCTCGATTCTACGCGGTCGATCCGGGCTCACGGCCCCCGGAAACGGTCCGGGTGGACCATATCGCCCGGAGTTCGACCGGCGCGATGTGGCTGGGGGTCTCCGAGGTCGGGCTGGTCCGGTTCGACCCCGGGACCGGCGTCATGACCGACTACTCGAAGCGCACCAGCGGCGAACAGGTGCGGGCGCTCCAGATCGCCGCCGACGGGCGCACCTGGGTCGGCACGGACCGGGGCCTCGACCGATACGACGCCGAGAACGACCGTTTCGACCACCTGATCGGCGAGGAGATCTTCGTGCTGGCGTTCGCGTTCGGCGCCCGCGATACGGTCTGGGTGGCGGCGCTGAACGGGCTCAACCGCTACCGGCTGCGCGGCGACGAGCTGGTGTGGGAGCAAACTCTGACCCAGGCCAGCGGGCTGCCCCAGATCCGCTACGGGGGCATCACACCAGACGCTACCGGTGCGCTATGGCTGACCAGCCCGCGCGGCTTGTACCGGTACGATCCGGCGAGCGGCCTGGTGCAGCATTTTGCGCGCCGGGCCGGGCTGCCCGGGGTCGAGTTTCGGGAGCGGCCGCTGGCGGTGGGACCGGACGGTCGCTTCTACGGCGTGACCCGCGGGCTGGTCGGGTTCGATCCGGTCGAGGTCACGATCAGCGGCAGCCCTCCACCGGTGTACATCACTCGAATCTCGGTGGCCAACCAGCCGCTGGTCAAGCCCGGCCTCGAGTGGGGACCGATCGAGGTCGACTATCGGGCGCCCGACGTGAGCTTCGAGTACGCCGCGCTGTCGCTGGTAAATCCGGAGAGCAACGAGTACGCCTACCGGCTCGACGGCGTCGACCCCGACTGGATCTACGCCGGCAACCGCCGCGCGCGCAGTTACAACGATCTGCCGCCC
>JBFJNB010000142.1:0-6520 GCA_041633655.1 Lysobacterales bacterium
ACTCCCGGCTGGTCTGAAACAGCGCCAGGCCCAAGATCGCGCAGTTGGTCGTGATCAGCGGCAGGAAGATCCCCAGCGCGCGGAACAGCGCCGGGCTGAATTTGCGCACGATCATCTCGACCAGCTGCACCGCCGAGGCGATGACGACGATGTAGGAGACCAGCCGCAGGTAGGGCGCGTCGATCCAGGTCAGGACCTGGTTGATGCCGTACGCGCACACCGAGCTGACCAGCATCACGAAGGTCACGGCGCCGCCCATGCGCACGGCCGTTTCGGTCTTGGCCGAGACCCCGAGGAACGGGCAGATGCCGAGAAACAGCGCCAGCACGAAGTTATTGATCAGCGCCGCGTTGATGAAGATCTGGAACACGCCGTCGGTGTTCATGTCCGCCGCTCCCGCCGCTGCCGCAGCCGGTTGAACAGCAACAGCCAGCAGCCGAGCACGAAGAACGCGCCCGGCGGCAGCACCATGATCACCCACGGCTCGAAGGCGGGGCCGAACACCGGCACGCCGGCGAGCGTGCCGTTGCCGAGCAGCTCGCGCACGACGCCGAGGCTGAGGCACGCCAGCGTGAAGCCGGCGCCCATCCCGAGCGCGTCCAGCATCGCCTTGCCGACGGTATTGCGCGAGGCGAACGCCTCGGCACGCCCGAGGATCGCGCAGTTGGCCACGATCAGCGCGATGAACGCGCCGAGCGCCTTGTGGACCTCGTAGCTCAGCGCCTGCAGCGCGTACTCGGTCGCGGTCACGAAGGTCGCGATGATCAGGATGTAGGCGGCGATGCGCACCTGCTTCGGGATCAGCCGGCGCGCCAGCGACACGACCGTGCTGGACAGCAGCAGCACCAAGGTCGTGGCCCCCCCGATCGCGAGCGCGTTGATCACCGAGTTGGTCACCGCCAGCACCGGGCACATGCCCAGCAGCATCACGAACACCGGGTTCTCGCGCCACAGACCCTTGATCAGGGTCTCGGCGTTGCTGGCCTCGGTGACCAGCGGCAGTTTGATCTCAGTCGCCGGAACCGCCATCGGACAAAGCCTCCAGATTGCGTTGGATCAGCGGCGCCGCGACCGCACCGCTGTCGCCGAGAATGCGGGTCACCGCGCGCGCCGAGATGGTCGCTCCGGTGATGCCCTCGACCTGCCAGCGCTCGGTCTTTTCGCCGCGCTTGACCAGCTCCGGCGGGTTGACGAACGCGCCGGCGGCGTCGAGACCGACATCGAGCGCAACGAAGTTGGCGCGGAACACCGGGTCGGTCTCGATCTTGTCGCCCAGCCCGGGGGTTTCCTTGCTCTCCAGCACCTTGAAGCCGACGATGCACTGGCACTCGGGCGCGTAGCCGTACAACACCCGCAGCACGTCCTGGAACCCCTGCCCCTCGGCCGGGATCGCGACCCCGACCAGGCCCCCGTCGGGGCCGTAGGCGGCGTAGTAGAGCGGCGGCACGGGCGGGTCACCCGCGGGGATCAGTCGTCCGTCCCGGACCTCGAAACCGCGCCGCGCCGCGGCGCCCGGCACCACCTCGAAGATCGCCTGCTCGAGCGCCTCGGCGCGGTTGCGCTCGATCGCCGGCAGGGTGCCCAGGTAGGTCATCACCAGCATGATCGCGGCCATCACGCCGATCGAGCCGAGCGCCACGACCATGCGGGTACCGCTGATCGGCTCGGGCTCGACCGGGGCCGGTCGGGTGGCGGCCGCGTCCGCGATCACGGCTCGGCCCCGCGGCGCGGCGCCCCGCTGCCGTAGATCGCCGGCTGGGTGAAGCGGTCGATCAGCGGGGTCGCGCCGTTCATCAGCAGGATCGCGTACATCACTCCTTCCGGGAGCCCGCCGAACTCGCGGATCGCGACCACCAGCGCGCCGATCCCGGCGGCGAAGATCCAGGCGCCCAGCGGGGTCACCGGCGAGGTCACCGGGTCGGTGGCCATGTAAATCGCCCCGAGCATCAGGCCGCCGGCCAGCAGGTGGTGGGCGCCGTCCGGGAAGCGCTGCGGATCGATCAGGTTCAGCGCGGTCGCGCACAGGTAGACGCTCAAGAAGATCCCGACCGGGATGCGCCAGTTGAGGAACCGGCGCGCGGCGAGATAGCCGCCGCCGATCAGCAGCAGCAGCGCCGAGGTCTCGCCCAGCGAGCCCGGGATCGCGCCATAGAACATCGCGCCGAGATCGGTCGCCACGCCCTCGAACTTCATCTGCGCCAGCGGGGTGGCGCTGGACACCCCGTCGAACACCGGGCTTAGAAGCGGCCACGCCAGCGTGTCGCCGCGCAGGTCCCAGAACCCGCCCCAGTCGGAATGGCCCGACCAGGTGGTCAGCGCGACCGGGAAGCAGGCCTGCAGGAACGCGCGCCCGACCAGCGACGGGTTGAACACGTTCTGCCCCAGCCCGCCGAACAGGAGCTTGCCGAACACCATCGCGACCACCGCGCCCAGCGCCGCCATCCACAGCGGCAGGCCCGGCGGCAGCGTCAGCGCCAGCAGGATTCCGGTCACGACCGCGCTGCCGTCGGCCGCCGGGCTGTCACGCCACGGGCCGCGGCCGCTCAGGAGCCATTCGCTCAGCGCGCAGGTCACAACGCAGGTCAGGATGATCAGCAGCGCGCTCGCACCGAAGCGATACACCGAAGCGAAGATCACCGGCGCCAACGCGTAGCAGACGTGGCGCATGATCCGCGGGGTGTCGAGCGGGCGCTTCTCGAACGGCGTCGCACTGACGATGAGCGGCGCGCCGGTACTCATGCGGCGGCTTCCTTGTCACGCAGTTCGCGCTCGCGCGCCTGGGCTTCGCGCAAAAGCCCCTTGGCCACCCGGAAGCGCTGCACCAGCGGGATGTTGGACGGGCACACGTAGGTGCAGGAGCCGCACTCCATGCAGTCCATCACGTGATAGTCCATCATCTGTTCGTAGTGGCCGGCGCGCGCCAGCGCGCCCAGGGTGCTCGGGTTCAGGAACACCGGGCAGGCGTCCAGGCACGCGCCGCAGCGGATGCACGGGTATTCCCGCCGCGCCCGCAACTGGCCCTCGGTCAGGCAGACGATGCCGGAGGTGCCCTTCAGGATCGGCACGTCGAGGAACTGCTGCGGGGTGCCCATCATCGGACCGCCGTAGAGAATCTCGCGCGCATCGTCGGTCAGTCCGCCGCAGTGCGCGAGCACGTCGCTCAGGCGGGTGCCGACCGGAACCAGCAGCGTGGCCGGCGCGCGGACCCCGGGCCCGGTCACCGTGACCACCCGCTCGATCAGCGGCTGCCCGTAGGCGACCAGCTCGCCGATGCCGGCCAGCGTGCCGACGTTCTGGACCACCGCGTGGACGTCAATGGGCAGCCGCCCGCTGGGCACCTCGCGCTCGAGCACCGCGCTGATCAGCATCTTCTCGGCCCCCTGCGGATAGTGGGTCTGAAGCGGCACCAGCTCGCAGTCGATGTCGTCGGGCAGGTGTTCGGCCAGGTGCTTGATCGCGTCCCACTTGTTGGTCTCGACCCCGATGTAGGTCTTCTCGGTGCCCAGGATCCGGGTCAGCACCCGGGCGCCCAGGAAGATCCACTCGGCCCATTCGAGCATGATCCGGTGGTCGCTGGTCAGGTAGGGCTCGCATTCGCAGCCGTTGACCATCAGCCAGCGCGCGCGCTTGCCCTCGGGGAGCGCGAGCTTGACGTGGGTCGGGAACGCCGCACCGCCGAGGCCGACGAAGCCGCCGTCGCGGATCACCTCCAGCAGTTGCGCCGGCGAGCGGGACTGCCAGTCGATCGGGTGCTCGTCGTAGAGCGTCTGCGCGGAGGCGTGATCGACCTCGATCACGATCGCATCGTCGAGGCGGCCGGTCGGGTGGTGGTGGCGCGCGATCTCCTTGACCCGTCCGGTGGCCGAGGCGTGCAGCGGGACCGACACGTAGCCGCCGGCCTCGGCGATGCGCTGGCCGCGCTGGACCCGCTCACCGCGCGCGACCACCGCCCGCGAGGGGGCGCCGGTGTGCTGGCTCAGCGGGAGCACGACCTCGTCGGGAAACGGAATCCGCTGGATCGGCCGCTCGCGCGTGGTCTCCTTGTGCTCGGCCGGGTGGATGCCGTGGCGGAACGACCGGATCGGGCTCAGGCCTTTCATCGCGCGGGCTCGTCCGGCGTCGTCTCGGGCTCGGGGCGGTGCTGCTCCAGGTACCGGCGCAGCGAGCGGTTGAAGAAGTCCGGGTCCTCTCGATAACCGCACAGCTCCAGCAGCCTCTCGGTCAGCCGCGCGTGCTCGTCGGGCGCCGGCGCGGGCGTCGTCGGCTCCGGCGCGGGCGCGGCGGCCGTCGCGGCCGGCCGGTCCGCTGCCGCCGGCCGGGTCGCGCCGGCGCGCTGCCGCAGCCGGGTCCAGACCCGCTGGCAGGCCTCGGTCGCGGCCGCCAGCGGTGCCGACACCCGGGCCACGAACAGCCGGCCGGCGGCGTCGGTCACGTGGACGTACGGGGTCAGGTCCCGGCGCGCGTCCGGCGCCAGCGCCAGCCAGTCGGCCAGCGGTCGCGCCTGCTCTCCGGCGCGGCCGCGGGCGACGATTTCGAACTGCGGCCGAAAGCGCTCCTGGCCCAGCGCCCAGTCGGCGACCGTGAGCGCGCGGTTCACCTTGCGCTCGCCGTCGGGTTCCATCACCCGCAGCTCGCGGCGGCTCCAGTCGTTCCCCGGCGCCGGATTCTCGGCCAGGCTGAGCCCCGCGGCGGGCTCGCGCGGATCGTAGCGAAACAGCGGCAGCGCCCGGCTCTCGAACGCCCCACGCGCGTGCTCGGCCATTTTCTCCGGTGCCACGCCGCTCGCCTCCAGGTCCGGCGCGAACACCTGGATCAGCGCCGGGCGCGGCGCGGCCAGCGCCTCCACCACCCCGCCGATCAGGTGTCCCGGATGACCGACCGAGGTCTGCAGCACGAACGCGTCGGCTAAGTCCAGCGCCAGCAGCGCGTGGTGCTCGCAGCTCGCCGGCGGCAGCACGATCGCCTCGGCATCCAGGATCGCGGTCAGGATCGGCGCGGGCCCGGCCAGGAGCTCGGCGACCTCGGCCCAGGTGGTGGTTGCGCGCGGGGCGATCACCAGAACCGGCGGCAGCAGCGCCTGCTCGGCCGGCTCCAGCTCGTCCCAGTTGAGACCCTCAGCCAGGCGCTGATGGTCCGCCGGGCCGGCGCGGTCGGCGAGCTCCGCGGCCGCGAGCCGGCAGGCGGCCAGCTCGTGGCCGAGACGCTCAGTCATCCCCTCGATCAGACCCCGCGCCGTTCCCGCGGCCGCGCCGCGGCTGGCGCCGATCCAGGGATTGGCGTGCGGATTGTCGGGGTAGGTTCCGCTCCAGCGCAGCACCTCGCCGTCGGCCAGCACCAGCATCGCCCGGGCGCGCCCGGTCGCGTACCGCTGCCGCTGGCGTTCCAGCTCCGCCAGCAGGCGGCTGAGGCGGGCCAGGCGCGCCGCGTCGACGCCGCGCGCCGCGTCCTCGTCGCCAACAAGCGCGGTCAGATCCGCGGGCCCGGCCGCGCGTTGATCGAGGCGGCCCAGGCGCGCGGCGAATTCCTCGAAGTCGTTGATCGTGACCGCGGCGGAAACCTGCCCCTGGATTTTCGCGCGCAGCCCGTCGGCCAGTTCGGCCAGGCGCGCGGCGTGGGCCCGGTGGCGTGGGCGCATCACCGACTCGACCGCCGCGAGAACCAGATGCACCGCGGTCTTCGAACCGTCGCCGGGCCGGGCGCCGTCGCCGCCGCTCAAGCAGTGATAGACGCCGTCGGCGAGCAGCCGGTTGACCTCGCTGGCGGCCTCGCCGGCGCGCAGGTGCGGCGCCGGGTCGATCTCGGGGAGCCGGTGCTGAAAGCCCCAGTTTCGGCGCGCTTGATCGACGGTGGCCGGTTTCTGCGCGGTCCACGCGAACGCGGCGTCGGGGCAGCTCTCCACACAGACCCCACAGGCCTTGCAGCTCGCGGTGTTCAGGCCGATCGTCAGCAGTTTGCCGCCGCCCTTGCACTCGCGTTCGCCACGGTCGAAAAAAGCCTCGGTGCGCGCCAGCGGCAGGTCCTCGAGCGGCGCGCGCAGCGCCGCCAGATCGACCCGCAGCGCCGCCTCGGCGTCGCCGTCGAGGGTCAGCTTCGCGAGCAGGCGCTCGAACGCCTCGCCCAGCAGCGCGCCCGCGGTCCGGTAGCGGCCCAGGCCGTCGGCGGCGACGATCCGCTGCGCCTGCTTGGCCAGGTGATCGGCGATCCGCGCCAACTGCGTCAGCGGCCGATCCGGGCCGCGCGCGGCGGCCATCGCGGTGCCGATCAGCGTGGCCGGATCGATGACCGCGGGCGGCAGCGCCGAGTCGGGACACAGCGCCCAGCAGAGCCCGCAGCCGGTGCAGTTCTCCGGCAGCCACTGCGGCAGCCGGCGGCGGTGCCGGGTCATGTCGCGCGGGGCGCTGGTGGCCGCCGGCATCAGCGCGGTGGCCAGGAACGGATCGATCAGCGCGTCCTCGGGTCGCGCGCGATCGTACAAGAAGGACACCGAGTGCCAGAACCGGCCCCGGTCGAACAGCGGCGG
>JBFJNB010000143.1:0-6505 GCA_041633655.1 Lysobacterales bacterium
CGGCAACGGCTGTTTCCGCGGCACCACTTCAGAAGCGCCATTCGAACTGGACATAAACGTTGCGCCCGATCTCCGTCTCCTGAGGGGCCCTGATGATTTCGCTTCGGAACTCGGCGTGGCTGCCGATCAGGTCCTTGCCGATCAGCGCGACCTCGAAGTCGCGACGCGGCCGCCACGACAGGCGCCCGTCCAGGGTGGTATAGGCGGGCAGTCTGACCCCCGATACGACGCTCGGCAGAGCACCGCTGTAACGCAGCCACAGATCGAGGGTCAGCGAATGCTCGAATTTCATCGACGAGCGAACCGACAGCTGGCTTGCGGGACTCTGTCCTTCGGGGTCCTGAGCGGTCGGATCGGTGCTCGCCGGCTGATCGTCGATGTCGACGTCCAGCAGGCTGAGGCCGCTGCGCAATTGCCACCAGGATCGAGCCTGCCAGTTGAGTGCCAGCTCGACGCCGCGACTGGCGCCCCGCAGGCGATTGGTCGGGACCGCCGCGACCAGCACATGCGGGGGCAGGTCGGGACCGGCGACGAACTCCGGTGGACTGAGTTCGAGGCTTCGCAGATCGCGGTAGCGCGTGTAGAAAGCAGCCACGTCGATCGACAGATCGTCACCGAAGATGCGGCGCCCGCCGAACTCCAGCGACACGGCCCTTTCGGCCTCGAACTCCGGGTTGCCGCTCAGGGTGAGAAGGACCGGATACGGGCTCGGGTTGGCGGCGCTGAAGGGCTCGACGATCCGGTTGTCCAGCGCGATCTCCGCCTCCAGCCGCGACGGCGTGCGCACGGCCCGCGACGCGGCGGCCCATAGCGAACCGTTGGCCCCGGTCTTCCACAACGCGCGCACGCTGGGCTGGACCTCCCAGCCGGTGTAGTCGTTGTGCTCGATCTTGGTCCCATAGGTCAGCCGGAGGCGTCCGTCGACCAGCGCGATTTCGTCCTGGGCGAAAGCGCTCCACAGCCGATCACGCCGGGTTCCATTCTGGCTCAGAGTGCCGCTGGTTTCGGTCAGTCGGAATCCGAGCCCCCAGACCAGTTGGTGATCGGCCAGGACCAGTTCTTGCTGCCAGTCCAGGCCCAGGTTTTCCGCCCACAGATCGGCAAACAGGAACTCGCTGCGGTCGGCCTGATCGTAGTAGGCCTGAAACGAGGTGCGCCCGGCCGCGGTCGCCTCTCGGGTCCAGCGGAACAGCAAATTGCCGCCGGAAAACGTCGTCGTCCCGATCCCCAGGCGCTCGAACGGCGGATTCAGACTGAGTTCGGTCTGGGCACTCGCGATCGTGCTGTCGTAGACGTCGCCCTGCAGCACGAAGCGGCTGGATGCAGCGCTCCAGTCGGCCCGGAAGCCGGCCTGGCCCATTTCCCAGTCGTCGTCGTCTTCGACATCTTCGAACGGGCTGTCCCGATCCCGGTACTTGAGATAGGCACGGTAGCTGCCAACCTCGCCGAGGCGACCGCCGTGGCGAACCGCGCCGAAGGCGCGCTCGACGTGGCCGGCACCCACCTCCACCAGCGTGCCCTGGGTGTCCGCGGAGGTCTTGGTGATCACGTTGATGATCCCGTTCACGGCATTGGCGCCCCACAGCGTGGCCCCGGGTCCGCGGATGACCTCGATCCGGTCGATGTCCGTCAGCATCAGGTTGTGGGCGTCCCAGAAGACGCCGGAAAACTGCGGGGTGTACACGGAGCGACCATCGATCTGGACCAGCAGCTTGTTGGAAAAGCGCCCGTTGAAGCCGCGGATCCCGACCGCCCAGTTGCGGTTGTCTACCCGCCCGACCTGGATGCCCGGCACCATCCGCAGCACCTCCGGCAGGCTGGTGGCACCCGATCCGGCGATGTCCTCGGCGGTGATGACGAAGACCGCCGCGGCCACGTCGGAGAGTCGCTTCGGCGTTTTGGTGGCAATGGTCACCTCGACCGCGACCAGGTCTTCGAGACTCATGCGTTTCAGCGCATCGAGGTCCAGCGCCTCGGCTCCCGCCGAGTTGCCGAAGCCCAGCAGCAGCGCCAGGGCCGCCGGCAGGCAACGCACGGGGAGTTGGGACAGGCGCCGGACCAGCGCGCTCGGGTGTCGCTGCCGGCAACCCGGCCGTTGGTTGTTTCGAACCATCTCAATCGCCTCAGAGTGGCCGTCGCGATACGCGGGGACCACCGCCGGCGTGCCCGTGCCGGCTGTCGGATCTCCTCGGTATCGCTCGGTTTTCGTCAAACATTGAAACTCGATGCGGTGGGACAGGCGCCGACGTCGTCGCCCGCGACCCACTGGCCCGCAGCTTGCTTTGAATATTATCGGCGGCAGCGCAGCGGGCTTTAGCGGACATCGGGACTGCCCGTGGCTCGTCCACGGGTCTGCCCGCAACACTCGCCCGTTCATCGTCTGGGGACGGCAAGAACTGAGGTTCGCGCGGCGAATACTTCAGCGAAATCATCGAGATGTGCGCTACACCGGGCCGGGTTCGCGCGCGCAATGACTCCTTGAAAGTCCGCGTGGCGGGGTCGGCAGCGGCGGCAGGCCGGCAAGCGCAGCGCTTCGCGAGCTAAATATTTCCTGCCGAGTGACGATAAATCCATTGGTCCGAAGGAGCTGACCCGGCGATCTTCGGTGACTGATTGTTGGCTGGGGGACGATGAAAGTATGGATCTCGCTTCGCTACTCGGCATTTTGGGTTCATTCGGAATCATCACCGCGGCGGTCGTGATCGGGGGCAACGCGGTCGGATTCGTGAATCCGCCCTCGATGCTGATCGTTCTCGGTGGAACCGTGATGGTGGTCCTGTCGCGGATTACCCTCAAGCAGTTCCTGGGCTCGTTCAAGGTAGCGGCCGGCGCGTTCATGCACCGCGGCTTCCCTCCGGAAGAACTCATCGAGCAAGCCGTCAGCCTGGCCAATATCGTGCGCAAGGACGGGATCCTGGCGATCGAGGACACGCCGGTGTCCCACCCGTTCTTTGCCAAGGGCATCAACATGTGCATCGACGGCCAGGACACCGAAATCATCAAGCATTGCCTCACCAACGACATCAACCTGACGATTCAGCACCAGAGCGCCGGTTCGGACGCTTTCGCCGCCACCGGAGAGGTCGCGCCGGCGATGGGGATGATCGGGACCCTGATCGGCCTGGTGCAGATGCTCAGCGGGATGGACGATCCCAAGTCGATCGGCCCGGCCATGGCGGTCGCGCTGCTGACCACTCTTTATGGAGCGGTGTTGGCCAACGCGTTCGCCATCCCGATCGCGGAAAAACTCAGATTGCGCAGCCGCGAGGAGTCACTCAACAAGAAACTGATTCTGGAATCCATTCAAGGAATTCAGAATGGCACTCATCCCAAGGTGCTCGAACAACTGCTGGTCAGTTACCTCCCTCAGGAGAAACGAGACAGCTTCGCCGTGAGCAAGTGATGACATGAGCGAAGCAGGCGCGAAGCTGGGCGATTCCGATGACCGTGGCCACGGTGGCAAGGCGGGCGCACCGGCATGGGTAATGACCTTCGCTGACCTGATGTCCCTGCTGATGTGTTTCTTCGTGCTGCTGCTCTCGTTCTCGGAGATCGAGCAGAAGAAATACAAACAGGTAGCCGGCTCCATGAGCAAGGCTTTCGGCGTGCAGCGGGTCATTCCGTCCAGCGAGGCGCCCAAGGGGACCAGCATCATCGCCCAGGAATTCAGTCCGGGCAAACCGACGCGGACGTTCAACGTGTTGATGCAGCAGGAGACGACCAACCAATATAAAGCGAATCTTGATTTCAGCGATTCCGACGGCAAAGGCCAGGATGGGGACCGGCCTCGCGTGCGGGACAGCGACTCGCCGCGGGCCGAGACGATCAATATTGAAAAAGACATACTCCAGGCCGCCGAACTGCTCGCCCGAGCCCTGGCGGGAGAGATTCGCAGCGGCATGGTCGAGGTGGTCGCGCTGCCTGATCGGGTGGCCATTCGCGTTCGGGAACACGGGTCTTTCGATTCGGGAAAGGCGGTCCTGAACCCCGGGTTTCACCCGGTACTCGAGCGCATAACCACCACCCTCGGTACGATCGAAGGGCGGATTCTGGTGGAGGGGCACACCGACAATGTTCCCATTTCCACTTATCAGTTTCCGTCGAATTGGGAGCTGTCAGCAGCTCGTGCCGCCACGATCGTCCACTTCATGACCGGTCGCGCGGGAGCCAACCCCGAGCGCCTGGAGATTCGCGCCCTGGGCGAAATGCGACCGCTGGTCCCGAATGACTCGGCCGCAAACCGCGCCCGCAACCGGCGCGTGGAAATCTCCCTGCTGCTGCCGAGCGACTCGGCCGACCAGGTGACATTCGAATTCGCCGAACTTCGACCGGATGTTGGCCGCGGGGCTTCCGGTTGAACTACGAGGAACTGCCGGATATGAGCAATCAACCAGCACTCGGTAGCAATCTAGCGCCGGCCACGATTTCGCCGGATATCCGCCACTGGGAACGGATGGTGGAAATGCTGAGCACGGGCATCGTGCGCATCAGCCATGCCGCCTCGGGGGTCGACGACCGGCTCGACCGGCGCCTGAGCGACTTGCGCAAATCGGTTCGGGCCGGGCTGGACCCGAACTCCCTGGAGCGCCTCATCGTCGAGGTCTCGAGAGCCATCATCGCGCTGGACAGCAAGCAGAGTGCGGCTCAGAAAGAGTGTGCCTCCTCCGCGGAGGCACTGCTCAAGGCGCTCGACCAGCTGCAGCCGAACTGGCGCCTGCAACGGCGCCGCAAGGCAGCGGCAGCCCGGCTCAAGTCCAAGTCACCGGATCTCCCCGGATTTCTGCGTGACTACTCCGAAATCCTTGCCAGCGCCGTGGCCGAGTACGATCCCAGCGCCGCGGACAAGGGCTTTCTGTCGCGGATGTTGAATAAGGGCGGCTCGAGCACCCCAGCCCCTGATCCGGGCGCCGCGGAAGCGATGGAGGATATTCGCAGAGCCCTGATCAGAATGCTGGAACATATCGACTGCAGCGGAGAGCTGAAACGGCTCACCAAGCGGCAGCGCGATCGCCTGACCAATACGCTGGACCCGACCCTGCTGCCCGACATGCTGCAGGCGATCGCCGACCTGGCGGAAACCGCCGCCGGTTTGCAGAAGAAGAGATTCGAGGAATTCGCCCAGAAACTGGCCGAGCAGATGGCCAACCTGCAGAGCGTAGTGAGCGCTTGTGCAGATGCAGAGGGAGAGAGCGAGGCCAACCGGGAGCAACTGGAGAGCAAAATCAATGAACGCACGCGGTCGATCCAGGGACACATCGGCAAGGCCGCGAATCTCAGCGAACTCCAGCGGGCGGTCACCCTGGAGGTGGGCGGAATTACCAAGGACCTCGACAGCTTCCGCGAGGCCGACCAGCTCAGGCACAAGAAGTTCGAGGCCAGCATGGACGTGCTGCACGCGCGCCTGGGGGAAGCGCAGGCCGAATGCAACGATCTGTATTCCGAAATCGCCAAACTGCGCCAGCGCAGTCAACTCGATTCCCTCAGTGGGCTGCCCAATCGCGCCGCTTTCATGATGCGCGCGCAAGTGGAGTACGAACGCGCCACGCGCTATGGGAGTCCGCTGAGCATCGCGGTGGTCGACATCGATCACTTCAAACGAATCAACGACAGCTTTGGCCACCGGGCCGGCGACACGGTGATCGCGGAGCTGGGATCGCTGATCGCCAGGAACCTCCGCAAATCGGATTTCGTCTGCCGCTATGGCGGCGAGGAATTCGTGATGCTGCTGCCCGAAACCACCTTGGATCGGGCGTATCAGGCCGCCGAAAAGGTACGCATTGCCGTCAGCGAGTGTCCGTTCGCGTTCCGCGACCGCAGGGTGCAGTTGAGTGTTTCCATCGGAGTGGCGGAGCTGGAGCCCAAGCAATCGATCTCGGATCTGGTGGAGAAGGCCGACGTCGCGCTGTACGAGGCCAAGAGCGCTGGCCGCAACCGCTCGATGTCCAGCGCGACGCACTAGAAGGAGCCCTATCAGCATGCCCACCCATCGTAAACTCGACCTCTTGCTGGACCAGCGCGGGCCGGAGCAGCCGAACTTGCCCCCGGGCAACGGCAAAAGTCGTTCCGAGTCCGAGCCCGCACCCAGAAAGCGGATCGATCTCGCCGCGCAAAGGCACCGCCCCGTCGCGACAGCGCCGCCCGCCGCGGGAACCGCCATCGGCAGCTTGTGCTGGGATTCCCAGACTGATCGGGTGTTCGTGGACGACGGGATGGCGGAATTCTTCGGGCTGCGAGGTTCCGATTCACTGGGCACCCTGGAAGACCTTACCAAGCGAATTCGCGCCGGCGACCGAAGCACGATCCTGAGCCTGATTCGAAGGTGCATGCTCCACGGTCGGGATTTTTCCGCCCGGGTCACCATCGAGGGAGTCGACGGGGAGGCTCTGCTGACGTTTTTTGGAACCACGATCCTGGCCGACTCCGGCCGACCTACCAGGCTTCTCTTGATCGGTGACCGGGTGGTGGATGCCCGAACCGATCAGACCCTGGACGCCGAACCGCCCGC
>JBFJNB010000144.1:0-6503 GCA_041633655.1 Lysobacterales bacterium
CGAACAGGATCGCCGTCGACTTGAGCCCGAGCTTGAGGTCGTCGTCGCGGTCGACCATGCTGTACATCGTGTCGTAAACCACCGCCCAGATCACCGCGGCCACGTACAGCAGCCAGGCCTGTTTCGGCAGCGACGCGGTCTCGGCGTATGCGGGATACCAGCTACCGATGCCCGGCCTTTTCGATATGCCGCCGCCGGAGCTGCGGCGCAATTCCTTTCCCGGTGGCAACTCCGGGTTCGCGCGGCATTTCGTGAAAAGCCTGATCCCGGATGCGATCGCCGGGCAGCGGAGTTTCGAGGACATCACGCTGGGGCGAATAGACTTCGCGGCGCTGGACCGGGCCGGCCAGCCGGTCAGACTCCGGCTGAACTCAACCGCTATCAGCGTCGCCCACGAGGGCGAGCCCGACGCCGCCAGCCACGTGCGCGTGATCTGCGCGCGCGGTGGCCGACTCCACGGCGTGCGCGCCAAGGCCGTGATCATGGCCACCGGCGGGTGGATCAACCGGTACGTCGTCCGGGATCTGCCGGCGGAGCATCGCGAGACGTACGGGCAGTTTCAGCACGCCCCGTTCCTGGTCGCCAACGTCGCGCTGAGCAACTGGCGGTTTCTGTACAAGCTCGGGATTACCGCGGCCATCTGGGATAAAGGCGAGGGCGACTTCGGCTACACCTGCAACATCCGCAGCCCGATGCAGGTGGGCGCCTACCAGCCGCCATTGGACCCCGATCGGCCGACCGTGCTGTCGTTCTATACGCCGTTCTATTACCCCGGCTTGCCGGTCGCAGCACAGGTCAAGATCGGGCGCGCGGAATTGCTGTCGACCTCGTACGCGGAATACGAGAAACGGATTCTGAACCAAATGATGAAGCTGTTCGGGTCGGCCGGCTTTCGGCCCGATAGGGACGTCGCCGGGATCATCCTGAACCGCTGGGGGCACGCCTATTCGGTGCCGTTTCCGGGTTTCTACGGCGGCGCCACCGGCAATGCCCCACGCGACGTGATCCGCCGGCATTACGGGCGCATCGCGTTCGGTCATTCGGAACTGGACGGCCTGCAGCACTACGGCCCGGCCGCGGACGAGGGCCGGCGGGCGTTCGACCAGCTCGCCGGCGCGCTCTAGAAAAACTCAAAGGAGAAGGTGATGATCGGATATGTGATTCTCGGCACCAACGACCTGCCCCGCGCCAGCGCTTTCTACGACGCATTACTCGCGGAAATGGGAGTCGGTCGGATGATGGAATTCGGCGCCCGCGGGTACGCCTGGGCCGCGGACATGGACAAGCCGATGCTGTGCATCATGACGCCCTACGATGGCAAGCCGGCCACGGTGGGGAACGGCGTGATGGTCGGCATCGCGGTCGACTCGCGCGAACGCGTCGATCGCATGCACCAAAAAGCGCTGGAGCTCGGTGGCACCGACGAGGGCGCTCCCGGCCTGCGCCCGGAAGGTGGCGAAGGCTTCTACGCGGCCTACTTCCGGGACCTCGATGGCAATAAGCTGGACGTGTTCTGCTACGGCTGAGCGACCTTAGAAACTTCTTAGAGCGGCTTTTTTGGCCCAAGAATAGACCTGCTAAGACCATGGTGACGCTCCGGGAGCGGCACTATTGGGGTGAATTCAATAGGTTGGGTTGGTCCGACCCCGGCGGACTAGCGCAGCGCGCGGGTCGCGCACAGCGCGGCCAGCACGGCCGCGGCCCAACTGAGGATGGGGGCGCCGAGGAGCGTCGGGCCGGGGGGGTCGAAGACCAGCAGCACGCTGGCGGCGAGGATCAGGCCGGCCGCGAGCACCGCGGCCGCGGTGCGTCTGCCGCGCCGCTCGGTGGCGGCGGTCAGCGGCTCGAGCCCGGGCTCGGCGAGCTTGACAGTAATCCCATCGCCGGTGGCCTGGTGGAGGAAGTCGTAGATCAGGCCGGGCATCCTGGGCGTCTTTTCCAGCCAGCTCGGCAGGCGCTTGCGGATCTCGCCGGCCACCGCGTCGGCCGCGGTGCGGGCCTTGAGGATTTCCTCCAGGATCGGCTTGGCGGTGGCCCAGATGTCGAGTTCCGGGTAGACCTGCCGCCCGAGGCCTTCGATGTTGAGCAGGGTTTTCTGCAGCAGCACCAGCTCCGGCTGCACGATCAGGTTGTACCGGCGCGCGACCTCGAACAACTGCAGCAGCACCTCGGCGAACGAGATCTCGGAAAGCGCCTTGGCGAACTGCGGCTCGCACACGGTGCGCACCGCCGCTTCGAGCTCGTCGACCCGGACAGTGGCCGGGATCCAGCCCGATTCGATGTGCAGCACCGCGACCCGGCGGTAGTCCTGATTGAAGAACGCCAGGAAATTCTCGGCCAGGTAATAAAGGTGCGCCGGCGGCAGCGAGCCGACGATCCCGAAGTCCATCGCCACGTAGGTCGGATCGGCCGGGTCGTCGGCGTTGACCAGGATGTTGCCCGGGTGCATGTCGGCGTGGAAGAAGTTGTCCCGGAACACCTGGGTGTAGAAGATCCGGATCCCGCGCTCGGCCAGGAGTTTTACGTCCACGCCGGCGCGGTGCAGCGCGGTCACGTCGTCGATCGCGATCCCGGTCACCCGCTCCATCACCAGCACGTCGCGGCGGGTGTAGTCCCAGTGGATCGACGGGATGTACAGCTCGCGGGCGCCCTCGAAGTTGCGCTTGAGCTGCGACGCGTTGGCCGCCTCGCGTTTGAGGTCCAGCTCGTTGTAGATGGTCTTTTCGAGCTCCGCGACGATCGCCAGCGGGCGGACCCGCTCCCCCGGTTCCCAGTAGCGCTGGGCCATCCCGGCGATCGTGCGCAGAAGCTCCAGGTCGCGTTCGATGCGCTCGGCGATCCCCGGTCGCAGCACCTTGACCACGACGTCCTTCCCGGAACGCATCCGCGCCGCGTGCACCTGGGCGACCGAGGCCGAGGCCAATGGCTCGTCTTCGAACTCGTCGAACAGCTCGCCGATCGGGCGCTCGAGCGAGGCCTCGATCATTCGCCGCGCCTGGTCACTCGGAAACGGCGCGACCCGGTCCTGCAGCAATGCCAGCTCATCGCCGATGTCGGGCGGCAGCAGGTCGCGCCGGGTCGACAAGACCTGCCCGAACTTGACGAAGATCGGACCGAGCTCCTCCAGCGCCAGGCGAATCCGCTCGCCGCGCGGCAGATCGCGCGCCGCGCGCACCCCCCGGGGCGCCAGGAACCGGACGATTCGCATCGGCCGGAACAGATGGGTGGCCTGGATGATGTCGTCCAGCCGGTAGCGCGCGAGCACCACGCTGATGGTCAACAGCCGGCGAAACTGGCGCAGCGGAATCACAGCCGTTTCACGCGCGCTTCCAAGCGCGCGAGGTCGTCGCGCAGCTCGTCGACTTGGTCGAGAAACTCCTCCAGCTCCGGCCGGGTCACCAACTGCCGGCTTTCCTCGCGCAGGTACTCGCTTACGTTCTCGGCCAGGCTGATGCCGGCCTGGCGCATCCAGGCGAGGCCGCCGCGGACCGCGCGAGATGCCTGGAAGCCGATCACGTCGCCGAACACCCGGGTCAACGCCTCCTCCCAGTCCGGATTGAGCGCACCAAAGAACTCCTGGAAGCGGCGCGCGGTGTCGGCGTCGCCCTGGATCGCGAACTGGCCGACATTGGTCCGGCCGCCGCTGGCGGCCAGCGCCAGGAACGCGCCGGGCGTGGCCGCCACGGTCGCGCCCGCGTCCTCGCCCGTGCCCGGCACCGCCTCCAGCCGCCGGTCATTCACGCGGAGCCGAAACGCCAGGTCGGGTCCGTCGATGCGGACCCCGAGCACCATCCCCTCCATCCGCTCGAGCCGCGCAGCCGCGCGCAGGTCGAACTCCAGCAGCCGCCCGAACGCGCCGTTGAGCGCGCTCGCCAGCAGCGCCTCGGTCGGGCGCTCGCTCACGCCTTGACTCCATGGTGGATCGCGACCACGCCACCGGTCAGGTTGCGGTGGCCGCAATCGACGAACCCGGCCGCGCGCATCAGCTCCAGCAGTTCCTGCTGGTTGGGATGGCGTCGGATCGATTCGGCCAGGTAGCGGTAGCTCGCCTCGTCGCGCGCCACCAGCCGGCCCAGCGCCGGCAGGACCTTGAACGAGTACCAGTCGTAAACGGGCCTGAGCGCGGCGGCGCGCAGCTCCGAGAACTCGAGGATCAGCATCCGCCCGCCCGGGGCCAGCACCCGGTGCGCGTCGCTGAGCGCGCGCGGGATGTCGGTGAGGTTGCGCAGCCCGAACGCGATCGTGATCGCATCGAAGCTCGAGTTTCGAAACGGCAGCGCCTCGGCGTCGGCCTGGACGAAATCGCAGGCCTGGCCCCGATCGAGCAGCCGGTCGCGCCCGCGCGAGAGCATCGCCGGATTGATGTCGGCCACGGTGACCGAACCGCGCGCGCCGACCCTCGGGCCCAGCAGCGCCGCGATGTCCCCGGTGCCGCCGGCCAGGTCCAGCACCCGGTCGCCCGCGCGCACCCGGGAGGTAGCCACGAAGTGGCGCTTCCACAATCGGTGAATCCCGAGCGACATCACGTCGTTCATCAAATCGTAGCGATCGGCCACCGAGGTGAACACCCCGCCGACCAGCTCCTGCTTGGCCTCGACCGGCACGTCGCGGTAGCCGAAGTGGGTGGTCTTGTCGCTGTCGCGCTTCATGGATCGCGGCTGGCGCCGGCCTCGGCGAGTTCGTCCAGGTATTGCTGCCACCGGCGCTCCCGGTCGGCGCCGAGCTCGTACAGCGTGCGCCAGGAGTAGATGCCGGTTTGGTGGCCGTCGTCGAAATGCAGGCTCACGGCGTAGTTTCCCACCGGGTGGATCGCCTCGATATTGACCCCGCGCTTGCCAGTCTGCAAAACCCGCTGGCCCGGGCCATGTCCCTGGACCTCGGCCGAGGGCGAGAAAACGCGCAGATACTCGCACGAAAGCTCGAAGCGCTGCCCGTCGTCGAAGCTGACCTCGAGCACGCGCGAGGCGCGGTGCAGCTTGATCTCGGTCGGGCGCGGGGACATGGAGGTATCAGCTAGCCTGGACGTTGCACGAGTTGCCGGAGTTGTCGGCCGATTCCACCAGTGCAGCTTGGCCTATCGTCCGCCGAGGGATAGCCGTAGCTATTGCTCAAGGGGGATTGGGCGAGATGTGCCGTGCAATCGGGCGACAAACCGGCAGCCATGCGGTTCACGCCCGGATCCAGGATCGGGGGATTCACGCGCTTCATTGAACTTGTCATCATCAGGCCTCATCCGGCGAAACTTGTGCAACGTCCAGGCTAAAGGATATAGCGGCTGAGGTCGTCGTCCCTGGCCAGCGCCTCGAGGTGCTCGTCGACGTAGGCCGCGTCGATCTTGATCGCATCGCCGCTGCGGTCGGGCGCCTCGAACGAGATCAGGTCCAGCAGCCGCTCCATCACCGTGTGCAGGCGCCGGGCGCCGATGTTCTCGGTGCTCTCGTTGACCTGGTAGGCGACCTCGGCGATCCGCTTGACCGCCCCCGGCTCGAAGCTCAAGCGCACGCCTTCGGTTTCGAGCAGCGCCTGGTATTGCTCGGTCAGCGATGCATCCGGCTCGGTCAGGATGCGCTCGAAATCCTCGGCGGTCAGCGCCGACAGCTCGACCCGGATCGGGAGGCGGCCCTGGAGTTCCGGGATCAGGTCCGACGGCCGCGCCAGGTGGAACGCGCCGGAGGCGATGAACAGAATGTGGTCGGACTTGATCATCCCGTACTTGGTGTTGACGGTGGAGCCCTCGACCAGCGGCAGCAGGTCGCGCTGTACGCCCTCGCGCGAGATTCCACCACCGCCGTCGGCGTACTCCGAGCGCTTGCACACCTTGTCCAGCTCGTCGATGAACACGATCCCGTTCTGCTCCGCGGCGGCCAGCGCGGCCTGCTTGATCTCCTCGTCGTTGACCATCCGGGACGCTTCTTCTTCGATCAGCAGCGGGCGGGCGCCCTTGACCGTCATCTTGCGCTTGTGGGTGCGCTGCCCGCCGAGGTTGGCGAACAGCCCCTGGAGCTGACTGGCCATGTCCTCCATCCCGGGCGGGGCCATGATCTCGACCCCGACCGAGGCGGCGACGTCGAGTTCGATCTCGCGGTCGTCGAACTTGCCGTCGCGCAAACCCCGGCGCAGCTTGTCGCGGGTCGCCGCGTAGGCGTCGGTCTCCGAGACCTCGCCCGCGTCGGCCTGCCGGCGCGGCAGCAGCGCCTCCAGCAGCCGATCCTCCGCGGCCTCTTCGGCCCGGCTGCGCACCCGCGCCATCGCCTGCTCGCGGGTCATCTTGTAGGCCACGTCGGCCAGGTCGCGGATGATCGATTCGACGTCCTTGCCGACATACCCGACCTCGGTGAACTTGCTGGCCTCGACCTTGACGAACGGGGCGTGCGCCAGCGCCGCCAGGCGGCGCGCGATTTCGGTTTTGCCGACCCCGGTCGGACCGATCAGGATGATGTTCTTGGGCGCGATCTCGTCGCGCAAGCTGCCTTCGACCCGTTGGCGCCGCCAGCGACTGCGCA
>JBFJNB010000145.1:0-6475 GCA_041633655.1 Lysobacterales bacterium
GATGTTACCCAAATCCTGGAGGCGGGCCGCCGGCCTGCTGTTCGTCGTCGCTGTGGCCGCCGCAGGGCCGGCGCTTGGCGCGACCAGTTCCCAATACGCATCCAACTGGAGTGGTTCGCCGCCCGGAGGTCCTACTCCCGGGGCCGACTGGACCCCACTCCCTCCCAACGCCAATGTGCTCGGTCCGCCGGACTCGAACTGCGTGGGCACTTCCAACGCCGGCGCGGTGTGGGCGGAGTTTACGTTCGCCTCGTTCGGAATCCCCGGCGGGGATGTCATCACCGGCATCGAGGTCAACGTCAATTACCGCAGCGTCGTCACCTCGTCGATGCAGCTCAAGCTCAGCGGCGCCAACGTCGGTAGCACGCGCACGTTGCCGGCGACCCCGGTGGGGCCGTCGACCTGCAATGATTCCCTGGTCAGGACCGCGGGTGGCTCGACCGACACCTGGGGAGCCGGGCTGACCGCGGCCAACTTCAATTCCGGCAACGTCGCGGTGCGGCTGACCCGCACTACCGGGCCGGACAGCCCGGTCTCGCTCGACATCGAGTCGGTGCAGATGGTGGTCTACCACGGTAACAGCCCGCCGAACGCGGTGTGCCAGAACGTGACCAAGTCGGCCAACGCGAGCTGTCAGGCGAGCGTGGCGGCGTCCGAGGTCAACAACGGCTCGACCGATCCCGACGGCGATACGCTGAGCTTCTCGCTGAGCCCCCCCGGGCCGTTCAGCCTCGGCGGCACGCCGGTCACGCTGACGGTGACCGACACCAGCAACGCCTCCGACACCTGCTCGGCGACGATCACCGTCAACGACAACACCAACCCGGTTATCAGTTGCCCGGCCAACGTCTCGTTGAATGCCAGTCCGAGCACCTGCCAGGCGACCTACAGTGGTCCGGCGGCGACCGCGATGGACAACTGCCCCGGGGTCGGGGTCGGTAGCTCGCCCGGCCTCCCGGCGCTGTTCAGCGGGCCCGGCAACAAGTTCATCACCTACACCGCGACCGACGGCAGCAGCAACACCTCGATGTGCACGCAGACGGTGACGGTCGTGGACGTGACCCCGCCGGTGATCACGCTCAACGGTCCGAGCAGCATTACGCTGGAGTGCCCGGCCGTCTACGTCGAGCAGGGCGCCACGGCGACCGACGCGTGCGCCGGTTTGGTGCCGGTCACGATATCGGGCGTGGTCGACAACACCACCCCCGGGGTTTACGTGGTTACCTATACCGCGATGGACGGCAACGGCAACACCGCGATGGCGACCCGCACCGTGACGGTGCAGGACACGGTGGCGCCGGTGATCACGCTCAACGGGGACGACCCGACGGTGCTGGAATGCGCGGTAGACAGCTACGTCGAGCCGGGCGCGGTGGTGGTGGACGCGTGCGATACGAGCCCGTCGCTGGTGATCAGTGGGAGCGTGGACGAAAGCACGCCGGGGACTTATCAAATCGACTACACCGCGACCGATGCGTCGGGCAACTCGTCGATGGACACCCGCGACGTGATCGTCGTGGACACCCTGCCACCGGTGATCACGGTCTCGAGCGACCGCTTCGTGCTGTGGCCGCCGAACCACAAATACCACACGATCGATCTGGTCGACGTGGTGGACGACGCTTCGGACCTGTGCGACCTGACCCTGTCGGCCGACGACGTGGTGATTGCGGAGGTTTCGAGCGACGAGGTCGAGGACGCCACCGGCAACGGCGACGGCAACACGGTGGACGACATCGTGATTGCCGCCGACTGCCGCACCGTCGACCTGCGGGCCGAGCGCCAGGGCGGCGGCAACGGCCGGGTGTATACCCTGGATCTGGAGGCGACCGACGCCAGCGACAACGTCGGCACCGCGTCGTCGCAGGTCGAGGTCCCGCACAGCAAGAAGGACACCGCGGTGGACGACGGGCCGGCTTACTCCGAGGTATCGGACTGCGCGAGTTTCAAGGCCCAGGCCGACTGCGGCAGCTCGCCGGACAAGGCGGGCCGCTTCCCAGGCCTGATCGAGGCCAAGAGCCAGTGCATGGCCGCGGACTGGTAAGCCCGACCGGCTAGCTGGTTCGACCAGACCGGGTCAGGCGCTTCGCGGCGCCTGGCCCTTTTTTTTCTGCCTTGCCCGAGTGATCGGGTTATCATGGCGCCGATCCCGTGACGCAGGAAGATATGCAGGCCAGAGCCCCCGTCATCGCCTGGTTTCGCCAGGACCTGCGTTTGTCCGATCACCGCGCGCTGACGCAGGCGCAGGATTCGGGCCGTCCGCTGATCGCCGTGTACGTGCTCGACGACGAAACCCCCGGTGAGTGGAAGCCCGGGGGCGCCAGCCGCTGGTGGCTGCACGACAGCCTTGAGGCGCTCGCAGAAAGCCTCGGCAAGCTGGGCGGGTCGCTGGTGCTGCGGCGCGGGAGAACCGCGGAAGAACTGCCGCGCCTGGTCGAGCAAACCGGCGCCGCGGCGCTGTATTTCACCCGCGGCTACGAACCCCACGCGCAGAAGCTCGAACGCGAGCTCCATTCCGAGCTGGGCGATCGGATCGAGCTCAAGCGCTTCGGCGGCGGCCTGCTGTTCGAGCCCGATTTGATCGAGACCGGCGGTGGCGAGCCGTACAAGGTGTTCACACCCTTCTGGAAAGCCTGCCGACAGCAGCCCGAACCGCCCGAGCCGCTGCCGCCGCCGAAGAAACTCGAGTTCTATCAGAAAAAGATCGACTCGGACCGATTGGACGACTGGCGGCTCAAGCCGACCCGGCCGGACTGGGCGGGGGGGCTGCGCGAGACCTGGACGCCCGGCGAGACAGGAGCGCAACAGCGCCTGAAGCGGTTCCTCGACCGGGTCGAGGACTATGCCGGCGACCGGGACCGCCCCGGCATCCCCGGCACCTCGAAGCTGTCGCCACACCTGCATTACGGCGAGATCGGCCCGCGCCAGGTGTGGCACACGCTGCGGCGCACCGCCGCCGGCGACCCCGCCGCGGCCAAGGGGATCGATGCTTACCTGCGCGAACTGGGCTGGCGCGAATTCTCGTATCACCTGCTGCACCACTGGCCCGGCATCCCCAGACAACCGTTCAAGGACGGCTTCGGCGGATTTCCGTGGCGTACCGACGCCAGGGGCTTGAGCGCCTGGCAGCGCGGCCGCACCGGCTTTCCGATCGTCGACGCCGGCATGCGCGAGCTGTGGCACACGGGCTGGATGCACAACCGGGTGCGGATGATTACCGCGTCGTTCCTGATCAAACACCTGCTGATCCGCTGGCAGCGCGGCGAGGAGTGGTTCTGGGACACCCTGGTCGATGCCGACCTGGCCAACAACGCCTGCGGCTGGCAGTGGGTCGCCGGCTGCGGCGCCGATGCGGCGCCGTACTTCCGGATCTTCAACCCGATGCTGCAGGGCGCGAAGTTCGACCCCGACGGCCAATACGTGCGCCGCTGGGTCCCGGAACTCGAAAAGCTGCCGGACAAGCACCTGCGCGAGCCCTGGAGCGCCCCGTCATCGGTGCTGAAAGAAGCCGGCGTCGAGCTCGGCCAGACCTACCCCAGGCCGATCGTCGACCATGCCACCGCCCGCGAACGCGCGCTGGCCGCCTACCAGGAGAGCCGCAAGTCCTGAACCCGGAGCGTCACCAGCCGGTGTAGTCAGACCATTCGAACGGTTTCATCTCGGGCCCGACATGCTTCTTGCCGCACGAGGCGCATTTGAATATCGCCCCTGCCTCTCTTTGGACTTCGAGCGCCTTGAATTATCAAAAACGTCACGAATCCCGTTGCGGCCGTCACCACGCTGGCTGCGATGATGCCAAAGGCGTACCAGACCAAACCCAAGGCGCCGAAGCCGACGCACGCCAGAACATCGGCGCCCAGGCCGGATAGGAACCCTGAAGAGGTGTAATCCCAAAGTTCGAGCGCGTCCGAGCATTCGGGGCACTGGTGCGTCGGCTCGTTATCCATCAGGGGGACGAGTTCGTTCGCTCCGCCGGTCTGAATTGACGCAACTCCGCCTCGATCTCTCGATAGAGTTCCGGAGCCCACGCGGGCAGGCCAGTGGCCAACGGGAACAACGATCGCAGCCGGGCATCGTGCGGCGCGATCAATACCTTGACCTTGTCTCGACCGATCCTGGCGGTGAGCACGAACAGCTCCTCGATCGCCGGATCGCCGATGGCGAGGCATCCGATCGAGACCGCCCGCCCGTGGATGAAGATGTCCGAGCCCGGCTCGGTGCGCCCCTCGGCAGCCGCGTGGCGCCGGTCGAACGCGTTCGGGTAGTTCAGCTTCAGCGACAGGTGATAGCTTGAGTTCGGGTTCAGCCCGATGATCCGGTAAACCCCCTCCGGCACCTGCCGGTCGCCCTCGCGCAGCTTGGGTCCGGCGACCCCGCTGGCCGCCAGCACCGGATAGCTGTGCACCTGCCGCCAGCGCCCGTCGTGCGGCGCCCACAGCTCCAGCACCCGCTCCTCTTTCAGCCCGATCAACACCACCTCGGACGGCGGATACGCCACTCCCGCGGCCTCGAACCGCGGCACCAGCCGCCGCTGCGCCGCGTCGCCATAAACGTCGACGACGTCCTGCACGGTCCGAGCAACAGCGACGCCCGCATTCATTGAAAAGCACCCGCCCAGCACCAGCGCCGCGAGCAGCACCCGGATGGGAATGACAAGCCAGCGATGCGAATGATTCTCATTCAAGAAAAATTCCCGCGGAAATCCCGCTACCGGCACCGCAACGGCGGCCAGTCAGCTTAGCCCGGCTATTTTACCCGCAATATGGGCCCTCTAAGGGCTTTTTGATGGCCCATTTGGGGGTGGATTTTCAGGTTAATCAGTCGGTTGTGCTGGTCCGACCCTGCGGCAGCGAACGGCCGCACCGACAGCCGGCGGCAACAGCAGCCATCCGGCGCCCATCGGCATCGTCACGATGCCGAGGATCACGATCGCCAAGAAGCCCCAGCTCACGCCTGGGGGCGGGTTCTCGTTGCGGGCCTCGAGCCAGTCCACGAGGAGGCCGAACACGATCGCCAGCAGGCCCACGAAGACGAACCAGAACGCCAGCGGGCGACCCGGATGCCCGTCGACCGCGTTCCAGATTCCGTCGCGCAGCATGCCCAGAAGCGGCTCGGAAAACACGATGCAGCCGAAGCCGACGTGGATGATGCCGACCCCGAGGATCCAGCGCCCGATCCAACGGGTCAGCACGTCCGGGCGGTCGGCGTTCACGGCGGCCTCAGGCAAATTCGGCCACGACCGGAGCGTGGTCGGACGGGCGCTGCAGGCGGCGGGGTCTGGGGTCGACGTAGCTGGCGGTGCAGACTTCGGCCAGCGCCGGGCTAACCAGGATCAGGTCGATCCGCAGGCCCAAGCCCCGGCGGAACGCGCCCATCCGGTAGTCCCACCAGGAAAACACGCCCGCGTCCTCGTGGTGCAGACGGAAGGTGTCGGCGAAGCCGAGATCATAGATCTTGTAAAGCGCCTCCCGCTCGGGCGTCGAGCACAGGATCTTCTCGCGCCACTGGTCCGGGTCGTGCACGTCGCGGTCATCGGGGGTGATGTTGAAATCGCCGACCACGGCGACCCGCGGGTAGGTTTCCAGTTGCCCGGCCAGCCAGGCGCGCACCGCCTCGAGCCATTCCAGCTTGTACCGATATGCCTGCGAGCCGACCGTCTTGCCGTTGACCACGTATAAATTGATAAACCGCAAATTCCCGATGGTCGCTGCCAGGATGCGCCGGTCGGGATCGTCGAGCCCCGGGATGTCGGTGACCACCTCGGTGATCTCCTCGCGGGCCAGCACCGCGACCCCGTTGTAGGTTTTCTGGCCGGCGTAGGCCACCCGATAGCCGGCGGCTTCGATTTCGGCGGCCGGAAAGTTCTCGTCGGTGAGTTTCGTCTCCTGTAGCCCGAGCACGTCCGGTTGATTCTCAGCGCTCCAGTCCAGCACCTGCGCCAGGCGCACCTTCAGGGAGTTGACGTTCCAACTGGCGATTTTCACGCTTCTTCGATTCCGTAGCTGATCAGGAGCGGCTCCAGCCGCGGCTCGCGCCCGCGGAACGCGACGAACGAGTCCAGCGCGTCGCGCGAGCCACCCACTTCCAGGATCTCGCGCCGAAAATCAGCCCCGGTCCGCCGGTCGAACACGCCCTGTTGCTGGAACCGGCTGAACGCGTCGGCGGCCAGTTGCTCGGCCCACAGGTAGCTGTAGTAACCGGCCGCGTAGCCGCCGGCGAACAGATGCGGGAAACCGGTCAGCGCGCGCCGCTGCGGAGGATAGCGGATCACCGCCACTTGCTGCTGGACCTCGCTGGTGATTCGCTCGACCTGGCCCGGGTCCTGCGGGTCGAACTCGTGGTGCAGGCGCAGATCGGTCAGGCCGTACTCCAGTTGCCGAACCAGGAACATCCCCGATTGAAAATGGCGCGCATCCAGCATACGCCGCAGCAGCCCCGCCGGCAGCGGCTCGCCGGTGTCTACATGGCGCGCGAA
>JBFJNB010000146.1:0-6450 GCA_041633655.1 Lysobacterales bacterium
CCCGGCGCCTGGTACGCGGCGCTCGAGAAACCGCCGCTGACCCCGCCGAATTGGGTGTTCGGGCCGGTATGGTCGGCGCTCTATCTGACCATCTCGGTCGCGGCCTGGCTGGTGTGGCGGCAGCCCGTCGGGCGGGCCGTGCCGCTCGTGCTGTGGGCGGTCCAGCTCGCGCTGAACGCGGCCTGGTCGCTGATCTTCTTCGGCCTCAACCTGACCGCGCTGGCGCTGGTGGAAATCGCGTGCCTGCTGCTCGCGATCGCCGCGACGACGGTATCGTTCTGGCGCACCCGACCGCTGGCCGGGGCGCTGCTCCTGCCCTACCTGGCCTGGGTTGGTTTCGCGGCCTACCTGAACGCCGGAATCTGGCTGCTGAACCGCTGAGCCGATGGCGCGGCCATGAGCGCTGCGAGATACTGGGTCCGCGATGCAGGCCATGAATGGCGCCGCCGGCGCCGAGCGCAGGAGTGAGAAGATGCCGAAATACGTAGACGGGTTCCTGGTTCCGGTATCCAAGAAAAACATCGATGCCTACCGACGCATGTCGCGCAAGGCGGGCAAGGTCTGGCGCGACCACGGCGCGCTGGAGTACATCGAGTGCGTGGCCGACGACGTCAAGCCCGGCAAGATCACCTCGTTCCCGCAGGCCGTTGAGCTCAAGCGCGGCGAGGTCGTGGTGTTCTCCTGGATCGTGTACAAATCGCGCGCCCAGCGCGACCAGGTCAACAAGAAGGTGATGGCCGACCCGCGCCTGAAGAGCATGATGGACCCCAAGGCGATGCCGTTTGACGCCATGCGCCTGGTCTTCGGCGGCTTCAAGACCATCGTCGAACTCTGAGCGCGAAAGGCTGTTGCCCCGATGATCAAGCGCACGATGTTCGTGCTGGCGGTGCCGCATCTCGACGCCTCGGCTGAGTTCTACCGCGATGCGCTCGGCTTCGAGGTCCACGAAATCGGCGATCCGGGCTGGCGGATCCTGGAACGCGACGGCTGCCGGATCATGGCCGGCGAGTGCCCGGATGCGATCCCGCCGGCGGAACTCGGCGACCACTCCTATTACGCCTACTTCGTTGTCGACGACGTGGCCGCCGACTACCGGCGCGCGACCGACTACGGCGCCGAGGTGTTGAGCCCGGTCACCGACAAGCCCTGGGGCATGCGCGAGTTTTCGCTGCGCACCGCCGACGGTCACCGGATCATGTTCGGCCAGCCGCTGGGCGACTGATCGCGGTGGCCGCGCTGCGCCTGATCATGGGCGACCAGCTCAGCCGCTCGCTGAGCGCGCTGGCCGATCTCGACCCCGACCGCGACGTCGTGCTGATGGCAGAGGTCGAAGACGAGCTCACCTACGTCAAGCACCACCGGCAGAAGATCGTGCTGGTGCTCGCGGCGATGCGCCACTTCGCCAAAGCGCTCACCGACGACGGGGCGAACGTCGACTACGTGCGCCTGAACGACGAGGACAACTCGGGTTCGTTCACCGGTGAGATCGAGCGCGCGCTGGAGCGCCACGAGGTCGATGAGATTATCGTGACCCGGCCCGGCGAATGGCGGGTCTGGGAGATGGTGCGCACCTGGCAGGAAAAATTCGAGCTGCCGGTCGAGATCCGCGGCGACGACCGTTTCTTCTGCTCGGTGGCGGAGTTCGCCGATTGGGCCGAAGGCCGCAAGGCGCTGCGGATGGAGTATTTCTACCGGCAGATGCGGCGCAAGACGGGAATGCTGATGCACGATGGCAAGCCCGCCGGCGGCAAATGGAACTACGATGCCGAAAACCGCCAGGCGCTGCCCGACGACATCGACTTGCCCCGGCGGCGCCGATTCAAACCGGACCAAGCAACCCGCGAGGTCATCGCGCTGATCGAAAAGCGCTGCCAGGACCACGTCGGCGCGCTGGAACCATTCGGCTGGGCGGTGACGCGGGCCGACGCGCTGACCGCGCTCGAGCACTTCATCGAAGACTGCCTGCCCGATTTTGGCGCCTACCAGGACGCGATGAAGGCCGGAGAGGACCTGCTGTTTCACGCGCTGATCTCGCCCTACCTGAACCTCGGCCTGCTGTTGCCCCGGGAGGTCTGCGAAGCGGCGCTGGAGGCCTACGAGCGAGACGCGGCGCCGCTGGCCGCGGTCGAGGGTTTCGTGCGCCAGATCCTGGGCTGGCGCGAGTATGTGCGCGGGATCTACTGGACCAAGATGCCGGAGTACGCCGAGACCAACTACTTGAGCGCCGAGCGCGACCTACCGGATTTCTACTGGACCGGCGAGACCGAGCTCAACTGCCTGCGCGAGGCGATCGGCGGCACCCTGCGCAACGCCTACGCGCACCATATCCAGCGGCTGATGATCACCGGCAATTTCGCGCTGCTGGCCGGCCTCGATCCGGCACAGGTCAACGAGTGGTACCTGATCGTCTACGTCGATGCGTTCGAGTGGGTGGAGCTCCCCAACACCCACGGGATGGCGCTGCACGCCGACGGCGGCGTGCTCGGCTCAAAGCCGTACGCGGCGTCCGGCGCCTACATCGACCGGATGTCGGATTACTGCCGCGGCTGCCGCTACGACCCGAAGGTCAAGCTCGGCGCCGAGGCGTGTCCCTTCAACTATCTTTATTGGCACTTTCTGATCGAAAACGAGGACTCCCTGGCCGACAATCCGCGCATGGCGATGCCGTACCGAACGCTGGAGCGGATGAGCCAAGAGCGCCGCACGCGGATCGTCGCCGACGCGCGCGAGTTCCTGGGCCGGCTGTAAGCGCGGAACTCGATCGGGTTCACCCAACCTGCATGAGGTAACGGAAATGTTCGAATGGGTCGCAAGTCCCGAGGCCTGGGTCGCGCTGGGCACCCTGGTCGCGCTGGAAATCGTGCTCGGCATCGACAACATCATCTTCATTTCGATCCTGGTCGGGAGGCTGCCGACTCACCAGCGCGACAAGGCGCGCAAGATCGGGCTGGGCCTGGCGATGATCGCGAGACTGCTGCTGCTGCTGTCGATCGTCTGGATCATGGGCCTGATCGAGCCGTGGTTCTCGGTGTTCGGGCACGAGATCTCGGGTCGCGACATCATCCTGATCCTCGGCGGGCTGTTCCTGCTGGCCAAGTCCACCCACGAGATTCACAACAGCCTGGAGATCGTGACCAGCCCGGGGGCGGCGCAGGTGGCGGCCAACTACTTCGCGGTGATGGCGCAGATCGCGCTGCTGGATATCGTGTTCTCGTTCGACTCGGTGATCACCGCGGTGGGCTTGGTGCAGCACGTATCGATCATGGTGATTGCGATCGTCGTTTCCGTCATCGTCATGGTCCTGGCGGCGCGCTCGATCGGTGAGTTCGTCGACCGCCACCCGACGATCAAGATGCTGGCGCTTTCGTTTCTGATCCTGATCGGGGTGACCCTGATCGCCGAGGGGTTCGAATTCCACGTCCCGAAGGGGTATATCTATTTCGCGATGGCGTTTTCAGTCGGGGTCGAGCTCTTGAACATCCGGCTGCGCAAGAAGAAGGACGTCGAGATGATCCACTTGAGCAAGCACATCCAATGAGCACCCGATCGATCTGCGGGGTGATCCTGGCCGCCCGCGACCCACAGGCACTGGCCGGATTCTATGCCGAGGTCCTGGAGGTCGAGTTCGAGCGGGAGGACCACGGCGGGCTCGAGATCCACTACGGGGTAGATATCGGCGAGATCCACTTCGGCATCCATCCGCCGGCGAATTTGGGGCTGGATCGGGCTGGCCGTGGTACTGCCTCGCTCGCGTTCAACGTCGACTCGCTCGAGGCGGTCGCCGCGCGGCTGGCCGCGCTCGGCGCCGAGCAAATCGCCGCGCCCCACGACGAGGGCTTCGGGCCGACCGCGAGATACCTCGATCCGGAGGGCAACCCGTTCGAGGTGGTGGAGCTCAGCTATACCTTCGGCGAGTGAATCCGAGGCTTAGATCAAAGCTTCGAAAGCGAACAGGAAGATCAGGTTCAGCGCCAGGAACACCAGCAGCAGGTAGCTGATCTTGTCCACCCGGCCCGGGACGACGTACCAGCCGCGGTCTTTCTGGGGCAGGCCCTCGCGCTCGAACTTCGCGATTTGACCCTTGATTGAGTACGGCGAGTGCTCGGCCTGGCGACCGTCGATGACAAGACTGGCGACCCACGAGACGACGACGTTGACCGCGGCCCCGATCGCGCAGTACCACGGCCAGGCGATGTCGGTGTGGGTCGCGACGAACCAGACCACGCCGAAGCCGACCGCGACCCCGACCAGCAGCCCGCGCTCCATCGTGTGCTTGGAGAAAAACCCCAGCGCGTACATGCTCAGTTTGGCGCCGACGAAATACGATCCGACCTTGGTGAGCGTCTGCAGGATCGAGCCCTCGGTCCTGGCATAAAGGATCGCCGGCACGATGATCGCCAGCGCCCACAGGAACGTGAACAAGCGCGAGACCCTCAGGTAGTGTGCCGGCGAGCCGTCGGCCTTGAAGTAGCGCTGGTAGAAGTCCACGGTGGAAACCGTCGCGAGCGAGTTGAACGCCGAGTCGAGGCTCGACATCGACGCGGCCATCACCGCCGCGGCCAGGATCCCCATCAGCCCGGGCAGCCCGTATGCGGACGCGAACTCGAGGATGATCGTGTTGCCGTTTTCGAACTCGCGCCCGCCGTAATAGCTGTAGAACAAGATCCCCAAGAACATGAACAGGAAGTAGATGAAGAACGCCGCGAATCCCATCATCAGATACGATTTCTTGGCATCGCCGATGTTCTTGGAGGCCAGCGTGCGCTGCACCATCATCTGGTTGCCGCCGTATACGGTTGCGTGAAACAGCGTCATCGCGATGACCCCGGTCCAGATGGTCGCCTCGGCGGTCAGGTCGAACGAGAAATTCAGCGTGTTGGTTTTTCCAGCGGCCTTCAGCTCCGAAAGGACCTGACCGAGCGGAAGGGTGAGTTCATCGAGCAGCGCGAAGAAGATGATGATCGCGCCGACGAACAGGATTCCGGCCTGGATCACGTCGGTCCAGATCACCGCGGCGATCCCGCCCATGGCGGTGTAAATCAGGGCGACGATGGTGACGATCACGATGGCGGTGACCACGTCGATGCCGGTGATGAACTGGAGTACCAGCGAGGTCGCGTACAGCACCGCGGCCGTGGTCAGCGCCTGGGAGACCAGGAAGATCAGCGCCATCACCGCGCGCGCGGTGGGCCCGAAGCGGCGCTCCTGGTAGTCGTAGATCGAGGCTACGCCGCTATTGTAGAAAAACGGCAGAAACAGCGTGATCACGAGGACGATCACGATCGGGTAGTTCAGGTGGATCGCCAACACCGACAATCCTTGCGCGTAGGACCAGGCCGGTCCGCCGAGAAACGACAGCGCGCTGACATAGGTCGCCACCACCGAGATCCCGATCGCCCACCACGGCAGCGAGCGGTCGCCGAGGTAGTAGTCGTCCGCGGTGTGGACCTTCTTGCCGAGGAAGTACCCCAGCGCCAGATTGCCGGCCAGGTAGACCACCAGGATGGTCCAGTTCAAAGCGCCGAATTCGCCCATCATGCCCCTCGCTGGCTGTGTCGGGGCACTTTAGGTCAGTTTTGACTTCGAATGCAAACCGTCCGTTCAGGGATCGGCTGGCGCGCCCGTACCCACCACCCCGGCCTCGACCAGTCGCGCGATCCGCCGCTCAGAGACACCCCAGGCCGCGAGCGCGGTCCGGTCGTCGACTCCCGGCGTCGCGGGCGGCCGGCCGATTTCCGACCGCGTGCGGGAGAACCGGGGTGCCGGCGCGGGCTGGACGATTCCGTCGACCTCGACGAAGGTGCCGCGGGCCGCGTTGTGGGGGTGCGACGGTGACTCGGCCAGCGAAAGCACCGGAGCGAAGCAGGTGTCGGTGCCTTCCAGCAGCGCGCTCCATTCGTCCCGCGTCCGGCTGCGAAACGTGCGTTCCAGAATCGCCACCTGCGAGGGCCAGTGGGCCTGGTCGTACTGCTCTGCCGGGTCGATCTCGGTGATCTCGAGGGCCGCCAGCAGCGCCGCGAAAAACCGGTTCTCGATCGCGCAGACGACGATGAACCGATCGTCCCGGGTCGCGTAGCTGCGCGCGAACGGCGCCCCGCCGTCGAGCAGGTTGCTGGCGCGCCGGTCGCGCCACAGGCCGCCGGCCAGCAGGCCGTAGAACAGCGTCAACATCGACGCGGTGCCGTCGACCATCGCCGCGTCGACGACCTGGCCCTGGCCCGAGCGCGACGCCTCCCGCAGCGCCGCCAGCATGCCCATGGTCAGGTACAGCGCGCCGCCGCCGAAATCGCCGATCAGGTTGAGCGGGATCGGCGGTGGGCGGTCCCGCTCCCCGATCGCGCCCAGCGCGCCGGCGAGCGCGACGTAATTGGAATCGTGTCCGGCCGCCTCGGCCAGCGGACCGGTCTGACCCCAGCCGGTCATCCGCCCGTATACCAGCCTGGGATTGCG
>JBFJNB010000147.1:0-6420 GCA_041633655.1 Lysobacterales bacterium
GGCCGGCGCCAGCTCGGTTATGGTGAGTACCATCTCGTCGTGGTGACCGACGGCGAGGCCAACGAAGGTCAGGACCCGTCCCCGGTGGTCGCGCAGATCCTGACCCGCTCGCCGGTGGTAATCCACACCATCGGGTTCTGCATCGGCGAGCGTCACTCGCTGAACCAGGCCGGCTTCATCGACTACCGAGCGGCCGACGATCCGGAGGCGCTGGCGGCGTCGCTGACCGCGGTGCTGGCCGAGTCGCCGGTGTTCGACGTGACGGATTTTTGAGCCGGTAACCCTCCGCAAGCCCCCCGGATGAACAAACACGCCAAGATCGTGCTGCTGCTGGTGATCGTCGCGGCGCTGGTGCTGCTCGGCGGCAAATACCTGAAACCCCTGTACGACGACTGGCGCCAGCAGGACACCTCGGACGCGCGCGGCACCAAGGGCACGATCCGGATCGGTTACGACAGCTGGGTCGGTTACCTGCCGCTTTGCTCCAGCGAGAACAAGCGGCGGATGCGTCGGATCGGGTACCTGTTGCAGTGCATCGACGACCGTGCCGACTACGCCGCGCGGATGGGCAAGCTCAAGCGCGGGGACCTCGAGATGGCGGTCGCCACGGTGGATTCGTACCTGCTGGCCGGCGCCGCGGTGCAATACCCGGGTACCATCGTCGCGGTGATCGATGAGTCCAAGGGCGGCGACGCGCTGGTCGGCTGGTCCGAACGGCTGGCCAGCATCGACTCGTTGAAGCAGGACGGCAGCTACCGGATCGCGCTGACGCCGGCCTCCCCGAGCGAGCACCTGCTGAAGTCGATCGCGACCCATTTCGACATCCCGCGGCTGCGCCGGGCCGATCCGGCCTGGCGGGTCGAGACCGACGGCTCGGAGGCGGCGCTCAAGCTGCTGTTGGGCCGCGAGGTCGACGCCGCGGTGCTGTGGGAGCCGGACGTTTCGCGCGCGCTGGAGCAGGAAGGCATCCACAAGCTGCTCGGCACCGAGGACACCGAGGGCCTGATCGTCGACATCCTGGTGGTCAACCGGCGTTGGTCCGAGTCCGACCCGGAGGCGGTGTATGCGCTGTTGTCGACCTATTTTCAGACGCTCAAGTTCTTCCGCGACAACCCGCAGGCGTTGAGCGACGCGATCGCCGAGCACTACCAGCTCAAGCCGGCCCAGGTGGCGGCGCTGCTCGACGGCGTGGCCTGGACTACGCTGAGCACCAACGCCGCGCAGTGGTTCGGGGTGCGGCGCGCCGGCGGCGCCTACCGTGAGAAGCTGATCGACGCGATCGAATCGGCCGCGACGATCCTGGTCGAGGCCGGCGACTTCAGACAGAACCCGGTCCCCAATCGGGACCCTTACCGGCTGACCAACAGCCAGTTCGTGGCAGACCTGTACAACGAGGGGATCGACGCCGGGATCGAGACCGCCGACGGCGCCGACTCGCTGGCGCGCGACTTCAGCGCGCTCGACGACGCCACCTGGGAGCGGCTGCGCGAGGTCGGGACCCTGAAGATCCGCCCGATCGTGTTCCAGAGCGGGTCGTCCGAGCTGGCCGACGAGGGCCGCGCGGAGCTCGACCAGGCGGCCGAGAACCTGCGGCACTATCCGAACTTCCGGATCGTGATCTCGGGCCACAGCGGGTTGCGCGGAGACCCGCAGGCCAACCAGACGCTGTCGCGCACCCGCGCCGAGTCGGTCGGGGAGTACCTGATCGGAAGCTACGGGCTCGATCCGGAGCGGGTGCGGATCGTCGGTTACGGGTCTTCGCGCCCGCTGGCGCGGCGCGCGGGTGAATCGGAC
The DNA here is from genome assembly GCA_041633655.1 of Lysobacterales bacterium. Classification (GTDB taxonomy): domain Bacteria; phylum Pseudomonadota; class Gammaproteobacteria; order Xanthomonadales; family SZUA-38; genus JBFGYD01. The sequence continues at coordinate 1,795 of JBFJNB010000147.1, forward strand.
CGCGCCTACAACTACCGCCTGCCCCGGGTCGAGATCGCGCTGGTCAGCGAAGAGTTTTGATCCGGTGCAGTCGAAGTCTCCGGCGTAATCATGGCAACCCAGACCGCACCCCGGCCGGACTTCAGCGAAAAGGCGATCTCCAAGGCGGTCACCCGCGCCACCAGCCAGCACCCGAGCGTGCTGTATCCGGCCGGCGCCGCGGTGGTCGGCGGACTGGCCGCGGTCGCGTTGGGGCCCAGCCTGGCGGCGCTCGGCGTGCTGATCGGCGGCGGCGCCCTGGCCGCGGCCGGCTGGGCGTTCAACCGGATCCTGCGGCGCGACTATTTCGCCAACCGTTACGTGCGCAAACTGCGCGAGGCGACCCTGGCCGAGCACGCGCAGGCGATGGAGGAGCTGGAGCGGGACCTGACCGAGATCGAATCCAGGGAGGGCCTGAGCCAGTTGCGCCGCGCGCGCGAGAAGTTCAACGCGTTCTGCGCGGTGCTCAACCGCAAACTCAAGCCCGAGGAGCTGACCCACAGCCGCTATCTCGGGATCGCCGAGCAGGTCTATTTCGCGGTGCTGGACAACTTGAAGAGGATCGCGGGGGTCACCCGCAGCGCGGCCGCGATCGACGTCGACTACACCCGCGGGCGCATCGATGAACTAAAGGCGGGCAAGAACTTAAGCGCCGCGCGCGAGCAGGAACTGAATTCGCTGAAGCGCCGCCTGGCCCTGGCGGATGAACAAACCGAGAAGATCCACGACTGGCTGGCCGACAACGAAGACGCGATGACCCAGCTCGACCACACCGCGATGGCGCTGGCGGCGACCGAAACCAAGCGCGGGCTGGCCGAGGTGAACTTGGAGACCGCGATGGCCGAGCTGGCGCGCCTGGCGGGGCAGGCACAGCAGTACGATCGTGATAATCTTGGGCTTTAGTCCGGCCATCCATGGCGGGCCCGAGTTCAGAGGATAAGAAATGAGCGAAGAAATCCTGGTTCTGGCCGAACCCGAAGAGATCAAACAAGAGCTGAAGCTGGCCGATCCGAATGCGATCAAGGTCGCCCCCGGCGCCGACCCGGAGCTGGACAGCCAGGCCGACGGCCTGGTGGATCGGCTGATGGCGATCGACCCCGCCAGCGACAGCGCTCAGTCGGCCAAAAAAGCCATCGAGGAGATGGGCCTGAGCCTGCAGGAGGCGGCGACCAACCGCAGTGCAATGCTCAAGGAGCCGATCAAGAAGATCGCCGGACGCGCCGAAGATGGCGGCGAGGTCGCCAAGTCGCTGATCGATCTCAAGATCAAGGTCGAGGAGCTCGACCCGGGCGGACTGGACCTGGAGCCGGGCTGGTTCACCCGGCTGCTCGGGATGCTCCCGGGGGTGGGCACCCCGATGAAGCGCTACTTCACCCGCTTCGAAAGCTCCCAGACCGTGATCGACGCGATCGTGCGCTCGATGGAGGACGGCAAGGAGCAGCTGCAGCGCGACAACGTGACGCTGGCCCAGGACCAGCAGTTCATGCGCGAGATCACCAAAAAGCTGGAAAAGGCGGTCAAGCTCGGGCAACTGCTGGACCAGAAGCTTTCCCACAAGCTGGAGCGCGAGCTGGTCAGCCAGCCTGAGCGGGCCAAGTTCGTCCAGGAGGAACTCCTGTTCCCGCTGCGCCAGCGGATCATGGACCTGCAGCAGCAGCTCGCGGTCAACCAGCAGGGCATCGTGACCCTGGAAGTGGTGATGCGCAACAACAAGGAGCTGGTCCGCGGGGTCAACCGCGCCCGCCACGTGACCGTCAACGCGCTGCAGGTCGCCGTGACCCTGGCGCTGGCGCTGGCCAATCAGAAGATCGTGCTGGACAAGGTCCAGGCGGTCAACGAGACCACCTCCGACCTGATCGCCGGCACCGCGCGGCGGTTGAAGGAGCAAGGCGCCGAGATCCACAAGCAGGCGGCAAGCACGCAGATCGACATGAAGGCGCTGCAGTCGGCGTTCCGCGACATCCACGCGGCGCTCGATGACATCTCGCGCTACCGCCAGCAGGCGCTGCCGAAGATGGCGCAGACGATCACCGAGATGGACCGGCTCACGACCGAGGGCGAGAAGAAGATCCGCCAGATGGAGCGCGCCGAGATCGCCGCCGAGGACGTATTCGAGATCATCCCCGACGACGAGAACTGGTAGCCTGGGAACTATCCCGACGGATTGCCGCCCGCGCCCTGAGGGCGCGCCACGCTAAAGTTCGCCGCGCCGTTGCCGATATCAGAAGTGGGCGTTGCCGCGCGTTGCGCCGGCACGAGTCACAAGGGTATCGGCATGCAACTAACTCTGGATACTCCCCTGATCGGGATCCAGCGCGGGCAGCAGACCGTTCGCCAGGCGGCGTCGCGTATCGCCCGCTCCGGCCCCGGCGAGCCGTCTTCGGATCTGACCGAATCTCTGGTCCAGCTCAAGCGCGGCAAGCATCAGGTGCAGGCCTCCGCCAAGGCCCTCGAGGTCGAGAACCGGCTGCTCGGATCGCTGCTGGATATTGAGGTTTGACCGATGCCGGCACTGCTCGCGGTAAAGGGTTCGGGTAAAGGGGTCCGGCTGCTTTGCGTGATGCCGGGCGCTTTGGTGGGGGGATTCCTGGCCAACCTTGGCCCGGACTATCTCCCGATCGTGCTTTCACAGACGCGGGATGAGGCTCATCGATCTCACGCCGCGACACCCCGGCTGGATCGCGAGGGCGCTAGCTAGCGCCACTTGATCCGGCGCAGCGCGCGGCCGGATGGTCTTGGGCGCGTGCGCGCGCGCGGCTCAGGTGAATCTCGCCTCCGTCAATCGATTTTTTCTCACTTCTCCAGGGCTCTGCGAACGATGTCTCGAAGATCGTCCAGTTGATAGGGTTTTTGGATGAACCCGACCGGCCCCTTATCTCCAAATCTGCTGGCCGTGTCCTGCTCACTATAGCCGCTGCTCAGGATGACCTTGACGTCCTCCTTGATCCGTCGAAGCTTCCTGAAGGTCTCTTCACCGTCCATACGGGGCATCGTCAGGTCCAGAACAACGACGGCGATCTCATCAGCCCGCCGATCGAAAATCTGCAGGGCCTCGGCTCCGTCGCTCGCGGTAACCGTCATAAGACCCACCGTTTCCAGCATGCGTTTGGTCACTTGCAGCACCGCGGGTTCGTCGTCGACGATTAGCGCGATTCCGTTTCCTTTCCAGCTTATCGCGGGGGTGGGCTCGAGGGCTTGAACTGATGCCGACCGCTTGCTGGCCGGAAACAGCACCTTGACCGTGGTGCCGATCTCGGGCTCGCTTTCGACCCTGATTGCACCTCGGTGGCCACGGACAATGCCAAGCGCTGCCGCCAGGCCCAATCCCCGGCCGGTGAATTTCGTCGTGAAGAACGGGTCGAAAATTTTCGATTGGGTCTCCTTGTCCATGCCGCTCCCGGTATCGGAAACCTGCAGGAACACGTACCAACCAGGGCTAAGCGAATCTGCTGCAATCGAATCCTCGAAGTAGGAGGATTCGCACTGCCTCTCCCCGGTCGTGATGGACACGAGGCCGCTCATTTCGCCAATCGCCTCGGCCGCGTTGGTGATCAAGTTGAGGACGAGCTGTCGGATCTGGGTTGCATCGGCCTCGAAGGGAGGCAGACCGGTTGCCAGATCGTACTTGACCGACACTTTCTTCGGTACCGTAACCTCCACCAGATGGGAAATCTCGTTGACCAACTCCGAGAGATCCGTTGGCTCAACGACAAATCGCCCTTTTCCGGAATAGGCAAGGAGCTGGTTGGCCAGATCAGCCGCGCGTTGTGCCGAGGTCTTGATATCTCGAAGATACTCGCGCAGCGGAGAGGGCTGCGGAACATTCGTCAGGGCCAAATCGGCGTTGCCAAGAACCCCGGCCAGCAGGTTGTTGAAGTCATGTGCAATTCCTCCGGCCAGCACTCCGAGGCTCTCGAGCTTTTGCGTTTCCAATATTTTGGCCTCGGTAGCGCGCAGAGCCGCCTGCGCCCGCAGCCGTTCATCGATCTCTCGCTGAAGCGCTACGTTGGAGCGCTCGATCACGTTGGCTCGACCAGCAACGGCGAGCAGGAACGCCCCGAAAAGACTGGTAAACAGCAATCCGCCGGTCAGGACAACCCAGACCTTGCCCCATTGTGCGCCAGAGTTGTATCCGGAAGAAGGATGGAATAGAAGCGTCCAACGCCGTCCCGCAATCTCCAGCGTGGTTGACCACTCGAGCGCGGGCGGGCGGCCGGTCGTCTCATCATTTGCTGGCAAAGTGGCATAGAGCACGCTGGCGTCTGCGGGGTCTGAAGCGTCGATGATCTGTAAGTCGATGCCTTCCTGCTGGAACGCCCTCAGCGCCTCTTCAACAAGCGGCTCGGCCCTGAACACACCCGACACAAAGGAATGGAGGTTTAAGCGCCGCGAGACCAAATCGTCGGACGGCCGGTCTTTGTCATAGATCGGGGCGAAGAGCAGAAATCCGGGTTTTTGCTCGGCATCCTGCACCAGAACGACCGGTGGCGTCGCAATGATCTGCCCGGAATCACGCGCCCGCGCGAGGGCTCTGGCCCGTGTCGGATCTGAGGTCAGGTCAAAACCCAGGGCTTCTTCGTTTCCGGCGAGTGGCTCGATGTACATGAC
>JBFJNB010000148.1:0-6420 GCA_041633655.1 Lysobacterales bacterium
ATACTGCGTTGTGTCCCTTGGCAATATCGACATATGGCCTGCGGTACACGCCTTTTATTTGGTGTTCCTGCGCGCTCTGATAGTTAACGAACTTACCAAACAGGACACTAGCGACGGTAATCGGCCCGATGGGTGAGCACGAGCACCTGTCGCGCCGCGACCTGCTGGTGGCGCTCGGTTGCGCCGTCGGGCCACTGGACGGTCAGTTCGTCTACCCGGTCGGCCGCGCCGAGCCCGAAATGAAGGTCGGTGTCGTTCTGAGACAGATAGGAAGCCCCGGCGCCGACTTGGGCGGTCTGCACCCGGTCGCCGGTTGTGACCCAGACCCGCGCGGCCAGGGCCCGGGTGTTGCCGCCGCGCTGGCGCAGGCGCAGGCGCAGCCAGTTACCGGGATCGGGACTGGCGTTGCGAAGCAGCAGCGGCCGGCCGCCGTGCACCATCACCGCCAGGTCCATCAGCCCGTCGCCGTCGTAGTCCGCGTGCGCCCCGCCCCGGCCGACCAGGGGTTGGGCGAGGGCTTCGCTCGCCTGCCGCGCCACTTCGAAAAAGCCCCGGGATGGCTGCTGGCTGAAGATCTGGAGATGCTGCGGTCGGAGGCGGGTGGGGTCGTCGTCGCGTTCCAGCGTATTGCCGTTGACGACCCACAAATCGAGCAGGGCGTCGTTGTCGAAATCCACGAATCCGGTGGCCCAGCCCACCATCCTCAGCGACGCCTGCCCCAGGCCATTCAGGTCCGCGGTGTCCATGAAGAAGATCCGCGGGCGGCCCTCTTCGTCCTCGAGCCGCTCCGAGACCATGTTCTCGAACAGCGCATTTTCCTGTGCAATCCAGTGGGTCACGAACAGATCGAGATCCAGGTCCCCATCGTAGTCGCCCACCGCCAGTCCCATCGCGCCGCGATAATCCGCCGCCAAAGAACTCGCGCCGATATCGGCAAAGCTGCCGTCCCCGCGATTGAGAAAAACGCCGTTTTCCGAGACGTCGTTGGCGACGTACAGGTCGACCCAAGCATCCCCGTCGAAGTCGAACCAGGTCGCGACCAGCGAGCGCCCGGTCGGATTTGCCACCCCGGCTCGTTCAGCGACGTCGGTGAACGTGCCGTCCCCGTTGTTTCGGTACAACCGATTGGCCGCCGGCGGATAGGCCGAGGGATTGATCGTATAAGGGATTTCGGCCCCGTACTGGCGCTCGGTGCGCTGCCGATCATCGGCCCGGTAGACGAACTCGACGTAGTTGCTGACGTACAGATCGATGAACCCGTCGCGGTCGTAATCGCCCCACGCGCAACCAGCGCTGAAGCCGGTGCCGGCCACGCCGGCGGGCTCGCCAACCTCGCTGAACGTGCCGTCACCGTCGTTGCGGTAAAGCAGGTTCGGACCGAAATTGGTCAGATACAGGTCCAGATCGCCGTCGTTGTCGTAGTCGCCCCAGGCCGCGCCCAGGCCGTAGCTGGCCCGATCCAGCCCCGCCGCCGCTGACACGTCACTGAAGGTGCCGTCGCCGTGATTGCGATACAACGCGTGCCTACCGTCCCCGCGCTCGGGTTCCACGGGATCGATCGGCCCTTTGAAATTCACCAGCAGCAGGTCGGGGTCGCCGTCGTCGTCGTAATCGCCCCAGGCCAGGCCCGAGCCCATGTCCTCGGGCAGCAGCGAGCCGCGCCGGCCGGGAAAGTGACGGAACTCGATCCCGGCCGCGGCAGCCAGATCGTCGAGGCGAAATCGCACCATGTCGGGGGTGGCCTGGCGTGCCAGCACGCTGGTCAGGCCCGTGATCGCGCCGTTGCCGTCGCGGGGTGATGTGGCGACAGGCTCCCGCGCCACGAACACCGCGTAGCTCAGCAGCAAGGCCACCAGCGCCGATACGATCGTCCACCGCAGCAGCAGTCGCTTGCGCTTGCTCAGCGTGGGCCTGCTCATGCCCGGTGCGGCGGCTTCGACAGGCTAACGGGAGAAATCGGCAAGCTTGCGTGGGACCAGACGGTGCTCGAGCCGGCGATAGTCGGGCAGGCCGTTTCGATACGGCGGGTAGGCCTCGCCCTGGATCAGCGGGGCCAGATAACGGCGGCACTTGTCGGTGATCCCGAAGCCGTCGTCGGTGATGAAATCGGCCGGCATCTTCTTCTCGACGTTGGCCACGTCGGCCAGCCTCGCCTCGCCGACGCGCCACTCGTAGGGCTCGTCAGAGACCCGCTCGATGACCGGCATCACCGCGTTCTTGCCGGCCAGCGCCAGCTCCACCGCGGCCGCGCCCATCGCGTAGGCCTGGTCGAGGTCGGTCTGCGAAGCCAGGTGCCGGGCCGAGCGCTGCAGGTAATCGAGCACGGCCCAGTGGTACTTGTAGCCCAGCTCGCGTTTCACCAGGCTGGCGATCACCGGCGCGCAGCCGCCCAACTGGGCGTGCCCGAACGCGTCCTTGGTGCCGGCGTCGGACAGGAACTTGCCGTCCGGCCACTTGACCCCCTCGGAGACCACGATCGAACAGTAGCCGAAGTTCTCGACCGATTCGGCGACGCGCGCCAGGAACCGATCCTGCTCGAACGGGACCTCGGGAAACAGGATCACCTGCGGCGGCTCGTCGTGGGCGCGCCCGGCCAGCCCCCCGGCGGCGGCGATCCAGCCGGCGTGACGGCCCATGACCTCCATCACGAACACCTTGGTCGAGGTCTCGGCCATCGACTCGACGTCCAGGCTCGCCTCCATCATCGACACCGCTACGTACTTGGCCACCGAGCCGAAACCGGGACAGTTGTCGGTGACCGGAAGATCGTTGTCGATGGTCTTGGGAACCCCCACGCAGACCACCGGATAACCGAGCTTGTCGCCGATCTGGGAGACCTTGTAGGCGGTGTCGGCCGAGTCGCCGCCGCCGTTGTAGAAGAAGTACTTGATCTCGTGCGCGGCGAGCACCTCGATCAGGCGCTCGTACTCGGCCTTGTTGACGTCGAGGCCCTTGAGCTTGTAGCGGCAGGAACCGAACGCGCCGCCCGGGGTGTGCTTCAGCGCCGCGATCGCCTGATCGTCGTACCGGGCGGTGTCGATCAGGTTCTCCCGCAGCGCGCCGAGGATCCCGTTCTGGGCCGCGAACACGGTGCCGATCTGGTCGGCGTGGCGGCGCGCGGTTTCGATCAAGCCGCAGGCGGTGGCGTTGATGACGGCGGTGACCCCGCCGGATTGTGAATACAGCGCGTTGTTTGAACCCATGGCGACCCCGATTCCCGTTTGACTTAGCCAGATCGAGGCGGTAGCGTACCGCCTCTTCGAACCGCGCTCATGGTACTCAATCCCACTCGCGAGCGTAACCTAATGTCCTGTTTGGAAAGTTCGACATCATGCGCATCGTGCTCCTCGGCGGGCCGGGGTCCGGCAAGGGCACCCAGGCAGCCATCCTCAAGGAAAAACTGAACGTTCCGCACGTGTCCACGGGCGAGCTTTTGCGCGCGGCGGTGGAGGCGGGCACGCCGCTGGGGCTGAAGGCCAAGGCGGTGATGGATGCCGGCGAACTGGTGTCCGACGAAATCGTACTCGGCATGCTGCGCGAGCGGATCGGCCAGCCCGATGCCGCCGGCGGCTTCATCCTCGACGGCTTCCCCCGCAATCTCGCCCAGGCCGAAGCGCTGGACGCGCTGCTGGCGGAGATGGGCCTGCCGCTGGACGAGGTGATCCAGATCGACGTCGATCCCGAGCTGATCGTCGAGCGGCTGGCCAAGCGCGCGGCCGAGGAGGGACGCAGCGACGACGACCCGGACACGGTGCGCAACCGGCTCGCCGTTTATCGGGAGCAAACGGCGCCGGTGGTGGATTACTACCGCGACCGCGAGCAACTGGTCGAGGTCCTGGGCGTGGGCACGATCGAAGAGGTTTCCGAGCGCATCCTGGGCGTGCTGGCAGCGGCCGGCGCGTGACTCGGCGAAAATCCTTTAGCTTAGCTAACTATCTTCCCGCTTCCGGATCCAAAACGTCCACTCGCCGCCGGCCCGGGTCCGCTCCAGCAACTGATGACCGGTGCGCAGACAATACACTTCGAAATCGAGTTCGGCGTGCGGATCGGTGGCCACCACCTTGACCACCTCCCCCGCGGCCATCGTGGCCAGGCGGGCGCGCGTGCGCAGCAGCGGCTGCGGGCAGATCAGCCCGCGCGCGTCCACGGTGGCCTGTGCGTCCATCGCCAACTACTCATCGATCCTCGGGCGCGGGATAATAGCCCATCGCCCGTGTACCTCATATTGGCACCGATAATCCCGTGACTTCTCTGCTGGGCATCCTCGTCGACATCTGCATGCTGCGCAAGGGACCGCAGCACCTGCCGGCATCGAGCGCGCTGACCGCGCTGGCGATCGCGGTATCGGTGCTGATGGGGGTCTGGGTCGAGGCGGTGGTCGGCGCCGAGCACCTGCTGACCCGGCCGCTGGCGAGCACGCTGGCATCGCTCGCGTTCGTGCTGGTCCTGCTGAACCTGCGCGGGGTCCCGGCCCGTTTCCGCCAGACCTACACCGCGTTCGCCGGCGCCGGCGCGCTGCTGACCCTGGTGTTCGTGCCCATCGTGTGGTCGCTGACCCAGTCGCAGCAGGCGCTGAACCCGATCGCGTCGCTGGCGTTCTGGTGCCTGACGGTGTGGAGCTTCATCATCGACGCGCATATCTTCCGGCACGCTTTGTCGGTCTCGTTCACGGTCGGGTTTCTGTTCGCGACGGTGGCGTTCGCGCTGATCGCCACGCTCAGATACCTGCTGTTCGCCGGATGAAGATCCATATCCTCGGCATTTGCGGGACCTTCATGGGCGGGATCGCGCTGCTCGCCCGCAGCCGCGGGCACTCGGTCAGCGGCTCGGACCAGAACGTCTACCCGCCGATGAGCACCCAGCTCGCCGCCCAGGGGATCGAGCTGCGCGAGGGCTACCGCCCCGAGCACATCGAACCAGACACCGACCAGGTCATCGTCGGCAACGCGCTCTCGCGCGGGAACTCGGCGGTCGAGCACGTGCTGGACTCGGGGCTTCGCTACGTGTCGGGGCCGCAGTGGCTGGCCGAGGAGTATCTGTCCTCGATGCGGGTGCTGGCGGTGGTCTTGCCGTGGGTGCCGGCCACCGCCAGCAGCATGCTCGCCTGGATCCTGGACTCGGCCGGCCTGGACCCGGGCTTCCTGATCGGCGGCGTTCCCGCCAACTTCGGGGTCTCCGCGCGTCCCGGCGGCGGGCGCTGGTTCGTGATCGAAGCCGACGAATACGACACCGCGTTCTTCGACAAGCGCTCCAAGTTCGTCCACTACCGCCCCAGCATCGCGATCCTGAACAACCTCGAGTACGACCACGCCGACATCTTCCCGGACCTGGGCGCGATCCAGACCCAGTTCCATCACCTCATCCGGACCATCCCCGGCAGCGGAACCATCGTCGCCAACGCGGACGATCAGGCGATCGCGGCGGTGCTCGAGCGCGGCTGCTGGACCCCGGTCCAGCGCTTCGGGCGGGGCGAGGCCGACTGGCGGGCCGAATTCGCCGCCGCCGACGGCTCCGCGATCGCGGTGACCGATCCGGATGGAAACCGCCATCAAACCGGCTGGCGCCTGCGCGGCGAGCACAACCTGCTCAACGCCACCGCTGCGGTCGCGGCCGCGGCCGCGGCCGGGGTGCCGCCGGCCCGGGCGGTCGCGGCGCTGGGCAAGTTCCGCAATCCGCTGCGGCGCCAGGAACTGCTGTGCGAGCGCAACGACATCCGGGTCTACGACGATTTCGCGCACCATCCGACCGCGATCCGGCGCACGCTGGAGGGCCTGCGCCAGGACGCGCCCGCGCGCAGGCTGCTGGTCGCGCTGGAACCCCGCAGCAATTCGATGCGCGCCGGGGTCCACGCCGCCGCGCTGGCGCCCGCGCTGGCGCTGGCCGACCGCATCGTGGTGCTGGCGCGCCCGGAACTGGGCTGGGACGCGGCCCAAGCGCTGGCGCCGCTGGGCGAGCGCTGCGAGATCGCGCCCGATGCCGGCGCGCTGCTTTCGCGCCTGACCGGCTGGGTCCGTCCCGGCGACAGCGTGGTGTTCATGAGCAACGGCGGCTTCGACTCGGCGCCCAGGCGCTTCGCGGACCAGCTCGCACAGCATGCCGGCTGAGCGCGAAATCCCGCTGTTCCCGCTGAACACGGTGTTGTTCCCGGGCGGGCCGCTGATGCTGCGCATCTTCGAGCCGCGCTACGTCGACATGGTCAAGGAGTGCGCGCGCGACCAGAGCGTCTTCGGCGTGTGCCTGATCCTGGAGGGGCGCGAGGCCGGCAGCGCGGTGACCACGGTGCGGGTCGGCACAACCGCGCGGATCGTCGATTTCTTCACCACCGAGGACGGCCTGCTCGGGATCCGCGCAACCGGGGTGCAGCGGTTTTTTCTGAAGCGCACCTCGGTGCGCGACAACGGCCTGATCATCGGGGAGGTG
>JBFJNB010000149.1:0-6416 GCA_041633655.1 Lysobacterales bacterium
CGATCACCAGCACCTCCAGCGGCAGCCCCATGCGCCAGTAATCGCCGAAATGATAGCCCCCGGGACCCATGATGATGGTGTTGTTCTTGTGCCCGATCGGGGTCAGGAAGGCGCAGCTCGCGGCCACCGCGACTCCCATCAGGAATGGGTCCGGGGCGACCCCGAGCCGGTGCGCGATTTCCACGCCGATCGGCGCCGCGATCAGCGCGGTGGCGACGTTGTTGAGGACGTCCGACAAGGTCATCGTCACCGCCATCAGCACTCCCAGCACCAGCGCCGGCCCGAAGCCTTGGGTCCACTCGACGATCGCCCCGGCGATCAGCGCGGTGCCGCCGCTTTGCTCCAGGGCCGTACCCAGCGGAATCAGCGAGCCGATCAGCACGATCACCGGCCATTCCACCGCGTCGTAGATTTCGTGCAGCGAGATGATCCGCACCAGCACCATCAGCGCCGCCGTCGCGGCCAGCGCCGCGGCCAGATAGACCACCCCGACACTGGCGAGCACGATCGCGGTGGCGAAGATCCCGATCGCCAGCCACGCCTTGTGGCGGTGGATCACCTCCAGCCCGCGCTCGGCCAGCGGCAGGCAGCCGAGCCAGGCCGCGACCTCGGGCAGCCGTTCCTTGCGCCCGAGCAGCAGCAGGATGTCGCCGGGTCGGATCTCCAGTTTGCGCACCCGCTCGCGAAAGCGCCGGCCCTGGCGCGACACCCCGAGCAGGGTCACCCCGTGGCGGTACAGGAGCCTCAGCGACTCGGCCGAGCGGCCGGCGATGCGCGCGCCCTCCGGGACCACGACTTCCATCAGTTTCAGCAGGTCGCTGGCGAACCCCTGGGTGCGCTTGTCGTCGCCAGCGTACTCGAGCCCCAGCGCGCCGACCAGTTGCTCGATTTCCTGCGGCCCGCCCTGGATCACCAGCGTGTCGCCTTTGCGGATCTCCTCCCGGCGCGCGTATCCCGGGAGCCGTTTGCCGCGCCGGATCAGGCCCAGGATCGCGACCCCGGCCTCCTCGGCCGCATCGTCGAGGTCGCTCACCGTGTTCCCGATGACGCCAGCACCTGCCGGCACCTGGGCTTCGGCGACGTAGCCGCTGAATTCCTTCAGTTCCTCGGTGCTGTCGTGGCGCGAACGTTCGCGCGGAATCAGGCGCCACCCCACCAGCGTCACGTACAGCACCCCGATAACGGCCACGATCAGCCCGACCGGGGCGAAGTCGAACATCGCGTATGCGTCCCCGAGTTCACGCTCCCGGAACGTGGCGATGACGATGTTGGGCGGGGTGCCGATCAACGTGATCATTCCGCCCAGGATCGACGCGAACGACAGCGGCATCAGGCTCAGCGCCGGAGACCGTTTGGCGCGGTTCGCGGCCTGCAGGTCCACCGGCATCAACAGCGCCAGCGCGGCGACGTTGTTCATCACCGCCGACAGCGCCGCGGCCACCCCGGACATGATCCCGATGTGCGCCGACAGTGCCCGACCGGCGTCGACCAGGTGGCGGGTCAGCAGTTCCACCGCACCGGACACCGACAACCCGCGGCTGACGATCAGCACCAGCGCGATGATCACCGTGGCCGGGTGGCCGAAGCCTGAAAACGCGGCCTCGCGCGGCACGACCCCGGCCAGCAGCGCCACCACCAGCGCGCCGAACGCGACCAGGTCGTACCGGAGCTTGCCCCAGATCAGCAGCCCGAACAGGACCGCCAGCAGAGTGAACAGGACGATCTGATCGAAGCTCATGAGCCGCGCCGGCGCAGGCAGTGTCGTTCGGGCATGGGAAGCCTTAAGCCGCGAAAAGGCGACATTGTGACCAAGCCGCCGCGCGAACGCCACCGCCGGTCCCGGCGCGCTATCATTTCAGTTACGGATTCCGCTACCGCAGAATTGGACCGATGCTGCTGAATCGCCGCAGGCTGCTTGAACTCGTCGGACTGGGAGCGGCCACGATGGCCACCGCGGCGCCGCGTTTCGCAGGCGGCGCAAAGCGCGACGGAGAGGGCATCGCGCTGTTGCTGGCCGGCGACGTGATGACCGGGCGCGGAATCGACCAGATCCTCGAGCACCCCGGCGATCCCGCGCTCTACGAGAGCTACATGCGTTCGGCGCTGGGCTACGTCGAACTGGCCGAAGAGCGAGCGGAATCCCTGCCGCGGCGGGTGGCGCCCGGCTACATCTGGGGTGATGCGCTCGGGGTGCTGGAGCAGTTCAGGCCGCAAGCCCGGATCGTGAACCTGGAGACAGCGGTGACCCGAACCGGGGCGCCGTGGCCGCGCAAGGCGGTTCACTATCGGATGCACCCGGCCAACGTGACCTGTCTGGTCGCGGCCGGGATCGACTGCTGCGTGCTGGCCAACAATCACGCGCTGGACTGGGGCCATGCCGGCCTGATCGAGACCCTCGAAACGCTCGAGCGCGCCGGTTTGGGCCCGACCGGCGCCGGCCGGGACGCCGCCGCCGCGGCGGCTCCGACGGAGCTGCCGCTGAGGGACGGTGGCCGGGTGCTGGTGTTCGCGTTGGGCGAGCCGGGCAGCGGCATCCCGCGCGCCTGGGCCGCCGGCGAGCGCAGTCCGGGCATTCGGTTGGTGGACGAGGTGTCGGAACGGACCGCGGCCGCGATCGCCACCGAGGTCGCGGCCGCGCGCCGTCCCGGCGACATCGTGATCGCCTCGATCCACTGGGGCGGCAACTGGGGCTACCGGATTCCGCCCGCGCACCGGCGCTTCGCCCACCGGCTGATCGACGAGGGCGGGGCCGATCTCATTCACGGCCATTCGTCCCATCACCCGCTCGGCCTCGAGGTGTACCGCGAGCGGCTGATCCTGTACGGGTGCGGCGACCTGATCAACGACTACGAGGGGATCGGTGGGCACGAGGCGTACCGCCCGCAACTGACCGCGCTGTACCTGCCGGCACTGGCGGCGTCTGGGGCGCTACGCTCGTTGACTCTGATCCCGCTCGAGATCGCGCGCTTTCGGCTCAGCCGCGCGCGCGACGAAGATGCCGCCTGGCTGATGCGCCGGCTCGACCGCGAGAGCCGCAAGCTGGGTGCCGGCGTTGCGCTCGATGAACGCGGAAACCTGACCCTGGACTGGCAAAGGAGCAAACCCCGATGACCTGGCTGCTGACTGGACTGATCCTGTTTCTGGGCATGCATGCGTTCACGATGGCGCGCGTCGCGCGCGCGGCGCTGGTCGAGCGCATCGGCTACAACCCGTACCGCGGGATCTACTCGCTGGTCGCGCTGGCCGGGCTGGTACTGATCGTTTGGGGTTTCGGCCGCGCGCCGGCCGACCTCGTGTACGTGCCCCCGACCTGGGGCCGGACGCTGGCGCTGGTCTTGATGCCGGTTTCGCTGGTGCTGATCGTGGCCGGCAACCTGCCCTGCAACATCCGCCGGGCGCTGAAGAACCCGATGCTGATCGGGACCCTGCTGTGGGCGCTCACCCACCTCGCGGCCAACGGTGAGCTGCGCTCGGTCGTACTGTTCGGGGCCTTTGCGCTGTGGGTCGTGGCCGATCTGATCAGCCTCGTCATTCGCGCCGACGCCCCGGCGCGGATCGCGCCCCAGCCGTGGATGCGCGACGCGCTGGTCATCGTGATCGGTGCCGCCGCCACGGTGCTATTGCTCAAGTACCACGCCTGGCTGTTCGGGGTCCCGGTGCTTTATTGACCGCGTTGCCGCGGGGCAGGGCAGGATCCTCAGGCTTTCTCGGGGGGCTTCCTCAGGCTGCCGATGACTTCCTCGGTCGATACCTCGTACAGGCCCGAGGTCGGGAAACGCTCGTAAATACGTTGCGATAGCGCCGTCGCCGTGGTCGCGATATGGTCGGCCTAAACAGACGTGGCGGTCATCGTTTATCCCGGTCCAGTCCGGCTTCCTGAGCGCGCGATGTCACTCGATAACGCCAAGCCGATCACTGCGCCTCCGGCAGTGTGCGGCTCAGCAGCGCGCCGGCGAAACCAGCCAGCGCCAGCGCCAGGATCACCGCGCCGAGCGAGAACAGCGCCGCCAGCGTGCCGGCCACGCCGGCGGCCAGCAGCAGCACCCCGATCACCGAGTTGCTGACGGCGACGTAGTCGGTGCGGCGGTTGCCGCCGGCCAGATCCACGACGTAGGTCTTGCGCCCGACCCGCACGCCGGAGTGGGCGATCGCCAGCACGAAAAACGCCGCCGGGATGAACCACATCGAAGCCACCAGCTCCGGGGCCAGCCGGTCGGCCAGGAACACGGCGAGCCCGACGCCGCCGGCGAGCGTCGCTGCGAGCGTCATCGTGCGCCGGCTCGAACGATCGGCCGCCCGGCCCCAGACCGGCGCCGCGACCAGGCTCGCGAGACCGCCGGCGACCACCAGCAGCCCGAGCAGGAGCCCCGGCGAGCCGACCCGCTGCTGCGCCAGCGCGACGAAATACGGCGCCGACAGCGCCGAGCACAGAAACAGCGCCCGGGTCAGCACGAAGCGCCGAAACGGCGCGTCGCTGCGCAGCAGGTCCAGCCGCTCGAGCGCCTCCGACAGCGCGTTGCCGCCGCCGGCGGTCTCGCCGGGAACTTCGCGGATCAGCCCGTAAAGCGCCGCCCCGGCCAGCCACGCGAGCCCGGCGAGCGCGAACAGCAGCGCGAAAAAACCCGGATCCTCGGGCTCGAGCAGGCCGAACGCGAGCGCGCCCCCGAAGATCATCGTGATCGCGCCGGCGGCGCTGGCCGACCATCCGGTCAGCCGCCCGCGGCGGCGCTTCGGCACGGTCTTGCCGAGCACGTCCTTGGAAGCCACCGAGCACAGTCCGCGGGCCAGGCTGAAGCCAGTCAACAGCGCCAGGATCGCCCATCCGGCCGCGGCCCCGGTCAGGGTCAGGGCGACGACGCCGATCCCGGTTACGAACACCCCCTGCAGCAGGCTCCCGGCCACCCAGACCCACTTGCGAACCGCCACCGCGCGCACATAGCTGGCGATCACCAGTTGCGGGATCAGCGAGCCGGATTCGCGGATCGGCACCAGGAATCCGAGCAGCGCGACCGGTGCCCCGAGCACCGTCATCACCCACGCCAGCACGGTCTTGGGGTTGATCAGCGCATCGCCGAGCTTGGTCAGCGTCAACGAGGCCAGCATCAGCACGAAACTGCGCGGGGTCTCGCGGCAGGCCGCCTCCGGGATGTCGGTGCAGACCCGCGCGTCCTCCTCGTCGATCAGCCGCTCGTAGATCGAGCCGGCCACCCCGTCGAGCGGAATCGTCGGCGATCGGCCCGAATCGCTCACGGCGGCCCGAACACCCGGCCAAGCTGCAGGAAGAACGTGCGCTCGCCGGCCTCGCCGAAGCCGGTGCCGAGATACAGCGGTCCGAGCGGGGACCGGTAGCCGAAATAGGCGCTGCCGTGAATCAGCGCGGAGCCCAAGCTGACGTCGTCCAGATCGTCCCAGACGTTGCCGAGCTCGAGCGTGCCGCCGATGTAGGAGGGCAGGAACCCGCCCTGGCCGAACTGGTAGCGGTAGCCGGCGAGCGCGAGCCCGAAGTGCTGGCCCGAGAGCTGGTTGAACTCGAGCCCGGACAGCCGGGTGAAGCCGCCGGCGCGGAACAGCGCGTAGACCGGTGCGTCCTCGTCCAGGGTCGCGTTCAGGCTGGTTCCCAGCGACACGTTGTGTTTGCGCCCGTAAGTCCAGTTGTAGAAGTAATCCACGTTGAGCTGCTGGTAGTGCACGTCGGCGCCGAGGCCCTCGCGCGAGGCGGTGTAAAGCACCCGGCCGATGCCCCCGTGGTTTGGAAAGTACAGGTTATCCAGGTGGTCGTAGCGAAACCTCAAGAAAGCCTCGCCGACGTCGTAGTCGACGTCGATCAGCGCCGGGTCGCCGACTTTGACGTGCGCCTCGCCGGCGCCGCCGCGCCACCCCAGCGCCAGATCCGCCGAGTTGCCGAATTCCTTGCCGATCACCAGCTCGACGTCGGCCTGGGTGAACACCGCCTCGGCCAGCGTTTCGCCGTCGCCGAAGACCGGCACCGTGTCGCGGGTGAAATTCGCGCGCGGATTCAGGTAGTACTGCGAGCCGGCGCTGGTCGGGCGGTACAGCTCGGTGAAAACCCCTGGATCCTCGCCAAGCTGCAGCACCGATCGCCACTCGCCGCCGGCGCGACCGATCGCGGTCTTCAGGAACCCGACCCGGAAGTTGATCGCGTTGTCCTCGCCGTCGGAGAAGAAATCCAGGCCGTATTCGAACAGGTTGGGCGCGCCGGGCTCGGGTCGCACCCGCACCAGCAGGCCCTGAGTGCCGTTGTCATCGATCAGCTCGTAGCTGACCTCGCGCAGGTTGCCCAGACCCTGCACCAGTGCGATCCCGCGTTCCAGCTCGTGGAAATCGAGCGGCCGCCCGTGTCTGATCGCGAGGCGCTCGCGAATGACCTCGTCGGAAAAAGCCGAGCGGTTGTCCAG
>JBFJNB010000150.1:0-6402 GCA_041633655.1 Lysobacterales bacterium
ACCCACCGCCCCACGGATTGGAAGCACCATCTCGGCCGAGACGCCGCGCGGTTGTTCCTCGGTCACGCTCAGTTCCGCTTCACCGCCGAAGATCAGCAGCAGCCGCTCGCGCAGGATCGAAAGCCCTGTGCCCAGACCCTCGCTAGATTGTTTGAGGCCGACGCCGGTGTCGCGCACCCGCACCACGCAGCGGTCGCCGCGGCGCTCGGCGAACACGTCGATGCGCCCGCCTTCCTCGCTCGGCCCGATCCCGTGGCGCACCGCGTTTTCGACCAGCGTCAGCAGCGTGATCGGGGGGCAGGGCAGGGCGCGCGCGGACTCGTCCACGTGCAGCGCGTACTCGAGCCGGTCCGGCATCCGCATGTGCATCAACTCGAGATAGGCACCGACCAGATCGAGTTCCTGACCCAGGGTCGTGGCCGTCTCGTCCAGTCGCGGCACCGCCGCGCGCAGGTACGCGGTCAGGCTTCGCAGCAGCGCCGAGGCCTTCGGTGAGCCGGAATCGACCAGCGCCTGCACGTTGGCCAGCGTGTTGAACAAGAAATGCGGGGTGACCTGGGCCTGCAGCAGATGCAGCCGGGCTTCCGAGGCCTTGCGTTCCAGCTCGCTGCGCTCCAGTTCGAACGCCAATGCCTGATGCCGCGCGATCGCATCTTTCTGGCGCACCAGCGCTGCCAGCGCCATCCACGGCGCGATGAACACGCCGAGACCGGTCAGCGTCCCGAATCCCTCCATCCGCGCGGGCACCTCCCAGAACGGCGGCGCCCCCGGGGCGGTCGAGAGCGTATAGATCACGAACGTCGCGATCGGCATCGATACCGCCACCGCCACCACCTGCAGCGCCCATCGAGCCAACCAAGAGGGCAGGCGCTTCGGCCACTGCTCGAACAAACCGAATACCAGCATCGCGATGAACGCGAGCGCAAGCGTCCGGGTCACGATCGAAACCGGTCCGCTGGTCCACTCGCCGCTCATCATCAACCCGGGAATCAGCCCGGCATAGAGCGTAAAGCGCACCCGCTTCCAGCCCAGCAGCAGGGCCAGACCGCGCGGTCGGGCTTGCACCGAAGTCGTCACCATGGACTTAAGAATAATTCATGGGCTCGTGTTGGTCCGACCCGGTCCTTCCGGATCCTCACGACCCGTTGCCGTTCACCAGCCCTTGAACAAACTGCCGTCGGCGAAGTCCCACAGCAGCACCGCGTGGCCGCGCCAATCGTAGTCCTGGTCGCTGAGCGGGAGCTCGACGCCTAGGTTCAGAGCGACGTGGCCGCCTCGGGTCAGTCCGATCCGGACCTGTGGCAGCGCGCTGAGTTTGACCGGATCCTCGCCGGGAGCCGGGTCGAACGGGATCTCGGCGATCAGCTCCAGCGCCGGGAATACGCGCCGCGGCCAGTCGGTGAGGACGCGGTGGAACGCCGCGGCGATTTCGAGCTCGCCCGAATCGAGGTCGTCGACCGGCAGTTTCGCGCGAACGCTGCCCTGCAGCGTGTTTCCGGAGCGAAGCTCGCTCGCGTAGGCGACGAACGGCACCAGTTCTTCCGAGTCCTCGGAGTCGTCAGGAATCGCGAGGATCACCCCACCCGCGGTCAGCCAGCGCCCGGCCAGGCTGAAGCCGAGGGTGTGCTTGTAGCCCAGCTCGATCTCGTCGATGCCCTGCTCAGAGCCTGCATCCGAATAGACGACCTCGACGATCGCCTGTCCGCGCGCGCCCACGCGCTTCTCGAACTCGACGACGGCCCGGTAGGCGTCCTCTCCGGATCTTTCGGTCCAGCGTGACTTGAACACCACCTCGTCCTCGGGAAAGGCCTTGCGCGTGCGGATCGGCAGCATCAGGTTCAGCTCGCCGGGCGGATATCGCTCGCTGCCCGGCGCCAGGGTCTTGATGTAGGCGACCACGTTTTCGATGTCGCGTTCGCTGAGCGCGGCGCTCTGAGCAGGCATTGCCGCCGACAGTCCCAGCGCGGCGCCGCCGTGAGCCACCACCAGCACCCAGTCCGCGGCCGGCTCGCGGCTGTTGAACAGCGGATCCGACAGGTCGGCGGGCGGCGGGTCCAGCGCGCGAACGACCGGGTTTGCCGGATCGGGCCGGCCGGCGGCACCATGGCAGGCGGCGCAGGAACGCTCGTACACCTGCCGCCCCACGTCCAGGTCCGGCGCCCCCTGCGCCACCGCGGTGGGAATGGCCATCACGGACGCGAGGGTCAGGATCAGGCGCGCTCTAAGCTTCATGGGTGTTCTCCTTGATATTGAGCCTAGGCTACCGATCCGGCGTCGCCGGGAAAACCGCAGAAAACCGAAACGAGACTCTGGAAAGCGCGGTTCGTCGAGGTACTCGAGCGCGCAATCGACGGGAAGCGGCGTGCTCGGTATGAGAACATCTACACTCCGAAAACTGAACCTGGCCCTTTTTCATGGACATCCAGATCCGGCTGCTCGCCGCAACTCTTTCTCTCCTGCTGGCTGGCGACTCGGCAGCCCAGGCGCATCACAACGAGCTCGGCAAGCCGGCGTCGGCTTTCACGGCCGCCCGGCAGGCGGAGCTGAGGTCCGCGCTGCCGTTTGCCGACCGGCGGGATTTCGAGGAACAACGCCAGGGGTTCATCGCCGCGCCGGAGTTCGGCAGGATCACGACCGAGGCCGGCGACGTCGTCTGGGACATGGGTCGTTACGGCTTCCTGTTGGCTGGTGATCCGTTGGACAGCATCCACCCGTCACTGCAGCGGCAGGCGGTGCTCAACATGAACTACGGCCTGTACGAGGTGGTGCCCGACAGGATCTACCAGGTGCGTGGCTTCGACCTGGCGAACATGACGCTGGTGAAGGGCGATGTCGGATGGATCGTGTTCGACGTGCTGCTGGTCAAGGAAACGGCCCGGGCAGCCCTCGAGTTCGTCAATTCCCAGCTCGGCGCCCGCCCCGTCGTCGCGGTGGTGTATTCACACTCCCACGCCGACCATTTCGGCGGCATCCGCGGTGTGGTGGACGAGGCGGACGTCCGCTCCGGCAAGGTCGCGCTGATCGCGCCGCGCGGCTTCATGGAGCATGCGGTGTCCGAGAACGTCTATGCCGGCACCGCGATGACGCGGCGCGCGTCGTATCAGTACGGCATGGTGATTCCCGCCGGTCCGTTCGGTCAGGTGGACTCGGCCATCGGCAAGGCAACGGCGCGCGGCTCGATCGGTCTGATCGCACCCAATCTGGTGATCGAGGACGATTTCGAGGAGCACACGATCGACGGCGTGCGGATGGTGTTTCAGAACACGCCCGGCACCGAGGCGCCAGCCGAGATGAACACCTGGTTTCCGGAGCTCAAAACGCTCTGGGCCGCCGAGAACATCACCGCGACGATTCACAACGTCTACACGCTGCGCGGCGCCCTCGTCCGTGATGCGCTGGCGTGGTCGAAAGCGATCAACGAGGCGCTGTACCGCTTCGGCGTGAATGCCGAGGTCATGATCGCGTCGCACAACTGGCCGCGGTGGGGCAATGCGCGCATCCAGGAAGTGATGCGGGTCCAGCGCGACGCCTACGCCAACCTCAACAACCAGGTGCTGCACCTGGCCAATCGGGGGGTCACGATCAGCGAGATCCACAACGAATACGAGGTGCCGGAGAGCCTCAGACAACACTGGTCCGCGCGTCAATATCACGGTTCGGAATTTCATAACTCGCGGGCGGTGATGAACCGCTACCTGGGCTATTGGGACGGCAATCCGGCGACGCTCGCGCCGCTGTCGCCCGCCGATGCGGCACCGCTGTATGTCGAGATGATGGGCGGGGCGGAGAAGATCATTCAAAAGAGCCGGGCGCTTCATGACCAGGGGCGCTATCGGCATGCGATGGAGCTCGTCAACAAGCTGGTCTACGCCGAGCCCGCCAACCAGGAAGCCCGGCGGCTGCTGGCCGACATCTTCGAGCAGCTGGGCTACCAGTACGAGAGCGCGAGCGTGCGCAACGTGTTCCTGTCCGCCGCGCAGGAGCTGCGCTCGGGCGTGCCAACAGCCCTGAACATCGAGGCCGGTGGCGCGGACGCCGTACGCGCGGTCACCACCGCGCAATGGTGGGATGCGGTCGCGATCCGGGTCGACAGCGCCAAAGCCGAGGGCATCGCGTTCAAGCTCAATTTCATCACGCCCGATACCGGGGAGCGCTTCGTGGTCGAGATGAGCTACGGCACGCTGACGAACATCCGGGGTTTCTCGGCCGACGATGCCGACGCCACGCTGACCATCGACCGGGCCGACCTGGTGCCGGTGATGATGCGGCAGACGACGCTGGCGGCCCAGTTGCTGAGCGGCAAGGCGCGGATCGAAGGCGATGCGACGGTGCTGGTCAAACTCGCGGCGAGCCTGGTTCAGTTCGAGCCGATGTTCGAGATCATGCCCGGTACGCTCGGTACGCCGGACTAACCTCGAGAAAAGCGGAGCCCTGTCGCTTTTCGATCGTAACCGCTGGCCGAGTACACGGATCCCGACGCTCGCACTTCGTCCAGATCGCCTGGCACGCTGGCCCCGGACGACCAGGTCACGATCACGGTGACGCTGGACCCGCTCGACGGCTTCGACCCCGAGCAGCACCCGCTGGAGGCCAATGTGACCAGCAGCGAGCCTGGCGACGGCGCTCAGGAAAGGTACAGTTGGGTGATCAGCGCGACATGGGCGGTCGAGTGGGCGATGATCACGATCCACAGGTTGCGCTCGCATAACAGGAACGCAAAGCCCCAGACCGCGCCCATGATCGTGGTCATCACGACCCCCCCGGGTCCCCATAGGAAATGCACCCCGCCGAACACCAGCGCCTGCGCCAGCACCGCGGGCACGACGGCGCCGTTTGCGCCGCCGATCAGGCGTGAGAACCGCTCGATCAGGAACCCCCGATAGACGATTTCTTCCGGTATCGACGCGGTCAGCGGCAGCAGCAGCGCCATCGCGATGGCGGCCCCCAGGTTGCCGCGGATGAAGTCGTAGCGGGAAAGGTCCGGCTTGGGTAGATCGAAGAACGTGGCGACCAACTGCGGGACCAGACCCTGGGCGAGGATATAGGCGACCATGATGCCGATGGCCCAGATCGGCACCGTCCACCAGCGTCGCGGCCGCCTGAACCCGAGCGTGCTCAGCGTACGACCCCGTCCCAGGGTCAGGCCCAGGGCCATCAGCGCTCCGACCAGAACCGCCAGGATGCCGCGCGCCTCGGCGCCCCAGGGCAATCGCTCGGCCAGGGCAAGCTCCAGCGCGTAGGCAGCGGCGGAGGCGGCGACCACCGCCAGGATGTCCAGCAGAGCCCCACCCCTGGATTCGATGGCCGGATTCATCCACGTGGACTCCTCTTGTGAAATAACATTGTTATCGAATAAAATAACAGTGATATATGAAGCATGTCAACACACGCGAGAAGCTCAAGTCGGCCGCACTGGCGCTGTTCGCCGCTCGCGGATACGCCAAGACCTCCATCGCCGCAATCGAGGAGGCGGCGGGACTGGCGCCCCGGGCCGGCGCCTTCTACCGGCACTTCGAGAGCAAGGAAGCCTTGTTCGAAGAACTGGCCCGCGAGCAGATCACCGAAACGCCCGAAGAATTCGATTTCGAGGGGCTCCGGGCCTTCGGCGACACCCGGGCCGAGCTGATTGCGCTCGCGCGCCAATTCGAAACCGCGAGCGAACGCCAGCGTCCCTACCTGCGGGTGATCGAGGAAGTGCGGCTGACCCCGGCCGGCAGGGATTTCGAAGCGCGCGCCAATGATGCGATGTTGCGCGCACTGACCAACTGGGTGGCGACCAAACCCGCCGGCGCGGGGCTGGCGCCGGCCCAATGCGCGGCGCTGGCGATGACCATTTTCGGCGGCTGGCTGTTCTACCTCGGCAAGCGCCAGCTCGATATCGACCTGGAAGGAATGGAGCGGGACACGATGTTGGATGGCTGGGCCACGGTGTCGGCCGCGGTGCTCGACCGGGAGTGACTGGCGCGCGCGCGACCCGAGCGGAGGGATTATCGCTGCGACCCTCTTTTGCGGGGCCTCGGGCCGCGCGATAATCGGCCACCTTGACTGCCCGCGCGCCGTGCGCGCTGCCAATGATGTGTCGCAAGAATATGCTGCTGTTGGGCCTGGCGGGTTGGTCTCTCTGGGTCGGCGTCGCGGCTCAGGTGCCGCCCGCGGCCACCCTGCTGGTTCCGTATTTCGAGGTCGACGACGTGGGCGGGCCCGCCTGCGCCCAGGCGCGCAACACCACCGTCGATATCACCAATCCGGAGCCCTTCGAAACGCTGGCGAAGGTCACCGTGTGGTCGGACCACGGCATCCCGCTGGTCGATTTCAACGTCTATCTGCACCCCGCGACCACGGTCGCGATGGACCTCGGGGAGATGTTCTGCGAGGGCAACATCCCGATCACCGGCCCGACCC
>JBFJNB010000151.1:0-6401 GCA_041633655.1 Lysobacterales bacterium
ACCGGCCGAATGGTGGTCGGACCGGGGTCGCGCCGAGGCCGCCTCGCTGCTGTATGACGCCCAGGCCACGCCCGACCAGGGTCCGCGGCTCCGGGATCAGATCGCGCGCCTCGAGGAGCAACTCGCGCTGGCGCAGCGGCCGGTCGAGGTGACGCTTCTGTCCGACCAGGCCTGCGAGGTGGTGGTCTACCGGGTCAAACGGCTGGGCCGGTTCGAATCCACCCGCCTGCGCCTGCTGCCGGGCCGCTACACCGCGGTCGGCACCCGCGACGGATATCGCGACGTGCGCCGCGAGTTCCTGGTGCCGGCCGGCAGCGAACCGGACCCGGTCAGCCTGCGCTGCGAGGAACAGGTATACGCCGGCGGCCCATGAACGAAGTGACCGACCAGAAAGCGGAGCCTCGTGCCGAGAAAGGCTTCGAGGTCATCGCCCCGATCGACTTCGAGCCGAGCGGGCGTGCCCGCCGCGCCGGCCTCGCCGGATTGCCGTGGTTGGGCGCGGCGACCGCGGTGCTGTTGCTGCTGCTGGCCGCGATCGCGTGGTACCTGTTCAGCGGGCGCTCGGTGCAGCTCGTGTTCTCACCACCGACCGATCAGGTCGAGCTCGAAGGCGCGCTGGTGCCGCTGAAGCTGGGCGAACGCTGGCTGCTGCATCCGGGCCGCCACCGGGTCTCGGCCAGGCTCGCCGGCTACGAGGATTTCGCGACCGAATTCGTCGTGGCCGACCTGGAGGACCAGAGCTTTACCTTCGAGCTGATCAAGCTGCCGGGTTACCTGAACCTGACCACCGACGCGCTGACCCCGGCGCACGTGTGGATCAACGAGGAACCGGTCAGCCCCGCGCCGCTGACCCGCTATCAGCTGCGTCCCGGCAGCTACGATCTGGTGGTGCGCGCGCCGCGCTATCACGATTATCAAACCAGCCTCGAGATCGAGGGCGGCGAGGTCGAGCAGACGCTGGTCATCGCGATGGAGCCGGCCTGGGCCGAGGTCGCGATCGCGTCCAGTCCGCCGGGGGCGACCCTGTACGTGGACGGGGATCCGGTCGGCGAGACCCCGTTGACCGCCGAGATCATCGAGGGCTCGCGCCAGTTGGAGCTCAATCTGGACGGCTACAAGCCGTGGCGCTCGCGACTCGAGGTCGAGGCCGGGCAGAACCTGGCGCTGCCGGAAGTGGCGCTGGCCAAGGCCGACAACCTGATCGAAGTCGCCAGTATTCCCGGAGGGGCCAGCGTGACCGTGGACGGCGAGTACCGCGGCCAGACCCCGATGCAGCTCGCGCTCCAGGCCGGTCGCAACTACCGGATCGGCTTCGCCAAGGCCGGCTACGCGACCAACGAGCGCATCTTCGACGTGGTCGAGGGCGACGACGCGCGGCTGACGGTGCGCCTGGCCCCGGTGCTCGGCAGCGTGCGCGTCGAGGGCACGCCGGCCGAGGCCGAGGTCTACGTGAACGACGTATTCCAGGGGCGCATCAACGATCAGTTCGAGCTGCCGGCCCACCCGCACCGCGTCGAGGTCCGCGCCGAAGGCTACGAGCCGTTCGCGACCTCGGTAACCCCAAACCCGGAGCAGCAGCAGCGCATCGCGGTCGCGCTGACCAGCTTCGACGCGCAGCGCGCGGCGCGCATGCCCGACGTGCTGGTCAGCCGCACCGGCTACCGGCTCAAGCGGATCCAGCCTTCCGGCATCTTCCGCCTCGGCAGCCCGCGCCGCGAGCAGGGCCGGCGCGCCAACGAATTCCTGCGCCAGGTGCAGTTGACCCGCCCGTTCTACATCGGCCTGACCGAGGTCACCAACGCCGAGTTCAAGGCGTTCAACCCGAGCCACGACTCGGGCGTGGCCGACCGCCACACGCTGGCGCTGAAGGACCAGCCGGCGGTGCGCGTGAGCTGGGACCAGGCCGCCCGCTACTGCAACTGGCTCAGCCAGCGCGACGGGCTGCCGCCGGCCTACCGGGAGGTGGACGGGCGGATGGTGCCGGTCACCCCGATGACCACCGGCTACCGACTCCCGACCGAGGCCGAGTGGGCCTACATCGCCCGCTACGAGGGGCGCAGCGGCGGCGCCGCGCTGCGCTACGCCTGGGGGGCGTCGATGCCGCCGCCGCCGGGGGTCGGCAATTTCGCCGGGATCGAATCGCAGGGAGTGGTCCCGCGCCCGCTCACCAACTACACAGACGAGTACCCGGCCACCGCCCCGGTGGGCAAGTTTCCGCCCAATCCGCTGGGTCTGTATGATCTCGACGGCAACGTTCGCGAGTGGATGCACGATTACTACCTGATCCACACCGGCTCGCTGGGCGACATTCCGGTCGACCCGCTGGGACCGGACGCAGGCGAGACCCACGTGATCCGGGGCGCCGGCTGGCGCAGCGGCAGTATCACCGAGCTCAGGCTGGCCTACCGCGACGACGGCGCCGAGGGCCGCGACGACGTGGGATTTCGGGTGGCGCGCTACGCGGAGGAGAATTGACGTGACAAGCAGGCACGGGTGGTTGGCGGCTCTGCTGGCTGCCGGCCTCTTTTTTGCGGCGGTGGCACAGGACCCGCCGCCGGAGACGCTCGCGGCCGACCCGGCCGCGGAGGAGCTGCTGGAAGACGAACTCCTCGACGCCGAGGACGAGGATCCCGCCGCGCCCGCAGAAGAGCTGCCGCCGGCTCCGGAACCCGATCCGGCCGCGGCCGAGGGCCGGATCAACGCGACGATGGAGCGCTTCGTGCCCAGCGAGCAGATCTCCGAGGATCGCTCGGTGTCGTTTCCCAACGACATCTAGGACGAAATCTAACGAGCCTCGAGTATGGACGCCGAAATCAGGAACCCCTATCCGATGAAGAAGAATTTTCCGGTCGAGTTCGTCTACCAGTTGTTCGCGCTGCTGCTGGCGTTCCTGGTCGTGCACACCGTTTATGTGACCGTGGTGCGGCCGGCGGCCCGCCAGGTGCAGGCCGAGCAGGCCGCGCGCATGGCCGAGGACGACACCTACGTGCCGGAGCGCTCGCTTTATGTGCTGATCAAGGACTACGAGCAGGAGTCGTGCTTCGTGCTGCTGTTGTGGGCGCTGGCGATCATGGCGTTCAAGGCGCGCCGCACGTTCAAGGAGCGCAGGCTTCTGGAGCGCAGCCTGGTGCCGGTAGGCGAGGGGATCAGCATCCTGCCCGAGGACTCGCGCGAGTACTCCCGCGCGCTGCAGGCGCTGCCGTATCCGGAGAAGAGTTTCCTGCTGCCGCGGACGCTGTTGACCGCGCTGCACCGGTTCCGCTCGACCCGCGACATCCAGAGCGTGGCCACCACCGTGCGCGAGCTGTGCGAGGCCGAGCAGGAGCGGCTGGACTCGGAGCTGTCGATGGTGCGCTACATCGCCTGGGCGATCCCGTCGATCGGCTTCATCGGCACCGTGCGCGGCATCGGCCAGGCGCTGGCGCAGGCGCACAAGGCGGTCGAGGGCGACATCTCCGGGGTCACCGAAAACTTGGGGGTAGCGTTCAACTCGACGTTCATCGCGCTGGTCCTGAGCATCGTGCTGATGTTCCTGATGCACCAGTTGCAGCTGCTGCAGGAGCGGCTGGTGCTCGACTGCCAGGATTACTCCGAAGAACAACTGATCTCCAAGCTCCGGGAGACCTGATTCGGATATCGGCCCCATCATGACCGCGATCCTGGAACTCAACGACGCCGGCATCCTGGTCCACCGGGACGGCGCCGAGCTGCTCGAATCCCCAGGCTACCTGGCGTGCGAGGACCGCCAGGTGCACATCGGCGCCGAGGGCGCGGCCCGGGTCAAGCTGATCCCCACCCAGACCGAGTATTCGTTCTGGGACAAATTCTCGACCGACCCGCTGCAGCTCGCGCTGCCGGCCGGCCGCACCCAGGCCGACCTCGCCTACCGGCACCTGGAGCACCTGTGGTCGATCGTCGGCGCCGACCTGGACGCGGCGGTGATTCTGGTCCCGGGCGATTTCAAGCGCGAGCAGCTTGGGCTCCTGCTCGGGATGTGCCGGCGGCTCGAGATTCCGGTCAAGGCGCTGGTCGATACCGCGGTCGCCTCCAGCGCCCACCCGGTGCCGGGGCGGCGCCTGTTTCATCTCGATGTCCACCTGCATCGCTGCGTGCTGAGCGCGCTGGAGCAGGGCCCGTGGCTGACCCGCGAGGCCGCGAGCGCCAGCCACGAATTCAGCCTGCTCAGGCTCAACGATTCCTGCGCGCACGCGATCGCGGCGCTGTTCGTGCAGACCACTCGCTTCGATCCGCTGCACCAGGCCGACAGCGAACAGCAGTTGTTCGACCACCTGCCCGGGTGGCTGTCGGCGCTGGACCGCAACGACCACCTGGACCTGGAGCTGGCGCACGGCGAGCGCCGCTACCAGATCCGGGTCAGCCGCCGGGCGCTCAAGCGCGCGGCCGAGCCGTTGTACCGGCGGCTGCGCCAGTTCGTCGCCGACCAACTGCCCCCGGGGCAGCCGGCCACGCTGCAGGTGAGCCACCGGCTGGCGCAGCTACCCGGGGCGATCGCCGCGCTGGAGCCGCTGGCCGACACCGAGGTCGTGGTACTGGACCGCCTCGCCGGCGCGCACGGGATCCGGCGGCTGTACCTGGAGCGCGCCGGGGAGCGCGAGGAAGTCCCGTACGTGACCCGGCTGCCGTGGTTCAACTCCGACGACCTGGCCAGCCACGCCGAGCGTCTCGCCGGCTACCGCCGGCGGCCGGCGACCCACGTGCTGCACCGGGCGGTCGCCTATCCGCTTGCCAACGGGGAGTTTTTCGTGGGCACCAGGCTCGGCGACGCCCAGGCCGGGATCCGGGTCGACGACGGCCACCCCGGGGTCGCGGCGCGCCATTTCCGGCTGCGGCCGGACTCAGGCAAGCTGATCCTGGAGGACCTGAGCGGCGGCGCGACCCAGGTCAACGACGAGCCGTTCGAGGGCCGGCGCGAGGTCGGAATCGGCGACCGCATCCGGATCGGCCAGCCGGGCACCGAATTCCTGCTGATCAACGTTGCCGATGGCTCGTAAACGCCGCGAAACGGTCGTTTTCAACCTGTCGTTCCTCGACATCATGTCGTGCGGCTTCGGCGCGGTGATCCTGTTCTTCGTGATCATCAATCACGACCGGGAAGTGCGCGCCGACGACCGCACCGCGGACCTCAGCGGCGAGGTCTCGCTGCTGGAAACCGAGGTCCAGCTCGAGGAACTGAACCTCGCCAAGCTCCAGAACACGCTGGCCGAGATCGAAGAAGAAATCATCACCGCCCAGGGCGCCTCGGAGCGCATCCTGCGGGAGCTGGAAGAGGACCGCGAGGAGCTGTCCAAGCAGGAAAACGAAACCGCGTCCAAGCGCGAGCACATGAACCGGCTGATCACCGACCTGCGCTCGCTGGAAGAGGAACTGGCCAAGATCAAGCAACTGGAGCAGGAAGGCGGGGAGGGCATCCGCACCTTCGTCGGCGAGGGCGACCGCCAGTACCTGACCGGGCTTCGGGTCGGCGGCGAGCGGATCCTGATCATGCTGGACTCATCGGCGTCGATGCTGGACGACACCCTGGTCAACGTGATCCGGCGCCGGAATCTGCCGGACGAGCAGAAGATCCGCTCGTCCAAGTGGCAGCGCGCACTGCGCACCGTCGACTGGATCACCACCCAGGTGCCCCCGAACTCCAAGTTCCAGATCTACACCTTCAACGTGCGCGCTAGCGCGGCCCTGCCGGGCACCGAGGGCAAGTGGCTCGCCACCGAGGACGGGCGCAAGCTCGACGAGGCGGTCAACCGGCTGCGCGGGGTGGTGCCGGGCGACGGCACCCGGATGCAGGCGGTGATCGAAACCGTGTACGCGATGAAGCCCCACCCGGACAACGTGATCATGATCACCGACGGGCTGCCGACCCAGGGGCGCACGCCCGCGACCAGCCGGTCCAACGTGACCAGCCGTCAGCGCGAGCGCTTTTTCGACGACGCGTTCGCCGAGTTACCCGTGGGGATCCCGGTCAACACCATCCTGTTTCCGATGGAGGGCGACCCGATGGCCGCGTCCAGCTACTGGCGCCTGGCGATCGTCACGGGGGGATCGTTCATCACCCCGTCGAGGGACTGGCCATGAAGCGCAGCCGGCGCGGCATCGAGCAGGTGAGCCTGTCGTTTCTCGACTGCATCTGCTGCGGCTTCGGCGCGATCATCCTGCTGCTGGTGCTGGTCAAGACCGCCGAGCCGATGATCCTGGAGGACACCCGGGTCGACCTGAGCGGGCTGATCGCCGACCTCCAAGAAAAACTTTTTGAGATCCGCGGCGAGACCGTGGTGATGAACCGCACGCTGACGACCAAGCAGACGCAGCTCTCCGAGATCGAGACCAAGATCGCGCGGCTGCGCGCGCTGCTGGCCACGGTGCGCTCCGAGTTCGAGACCTCC
>JBFJNB010000152.1:0-6395 GCA_041633655.1 Lysobacterales bacterium
AACTTCTGTCGTGTTTCGCCGCTGCCCGCGGAGGGGGGCTCGGATTCGGCTGAAAACCCTACGCTGCGCGGTTTCGGTAACAGCGTGTCGAGTATCCGTTCTTCCGCAGCATCCTCGGCACGGTGCCGGACCTTCTTCATCTCCTCCTCGCGCACCATTTTCACGCTGATGTCGGCGAGGTCGCGGACGATGGACTCCACGTCGCGCCCCACATAGCCTACCTCGGTGAACTTGGTGGCCTCCACCTTGAGGAACGGCGCCCGGGCCAGGTTCGCCAGCCGACGGGCGATCTCGGTCTTGCCCACGCCTGTGGGACCGATCATCAGGATGTTCTTGGGGGTGATCTCGTTGCGCAGTTCGTCGGCCACCTGCATCCGGCGCCAGCGGTTCCTGAGCGCGATCGCGACCGCGCGCTTGGCGTCGCGCTGGCCGATGATGTGCTTGTCCAGTTCCTGGACGATCTCGCGCGGGGTCATCGCGGACATTTAGCTACTCAGTTCTTCGATCAGGAGATTGGCGTTGGTGTAGATGCAGATGTCGGCGGCGATGCCGAGCGCGGCGCGCACGATTTCGCTGGCGCCAAGCTCGGTATGCGCCAGCAGGGCCCGGGCCGCGGCCTGGGCAAAGGGCCCGCCGGAGCCGATCGCGATCAGGCCGTCCTCCGGCTCGATCACGTCGCCGGTGCCGGTGATGATCAGCGAGGTCTCGGCATCCGCCACCGCCAGCAGCGCCTCCAGCCGCCGCAGCACCCGGTCAGTGCGCCAGTCCTTGGCCATCTCGACCGCGGCGCGGACCATCTGGCCGCTGTGCTTTTCCAGCTTGCCCTCGAACCGCTCGAACAAGGTGAACGCATCCGCGGTGGCGCCGGCGAACCCGGCCAGCACCTGGTCCTTGTACAGCCGCCGGATCTTGCGCGCGTTGGCCTTCATCACGGTATTGCCCAGGGTCACCTGGCCGTCGCCGCCGATGGCGACGCGGCCGGCGCGGCGCAGCGAGCAGATGGTCGTTCCTCGAAGTTGTTCCAATGGTGATTCTCCGTGGATGGGGACCCCGATCAGAGCCGTTATGGGGGCGCGGCGTGCGGGTTTAAACCGTCACTTCCGGCTCTTGCGCCGGGCGCGCGGGTGGGCGCGATCATACACCCGGGCCAGGTGCTGGTAGTCCAGGTGGGTGTAAACCTGGGTGGTGCCGATGTCGGCGTGGCCCAGCAGTTCCTGAACCGCCCGCAACTGGCCGCTGGATTCGAGCAGGTGGCTGGCGAACGAATGCCTGAGCATGTGCGGGTGGACCCGTTTCCACAGCCCCTGACGGCGCGCCCAGTGGCGCACCCGCGCCTGCACCGAACGCCGGCTCAGCGGCTGGCCGCGCCGGCTGACGAACACCGAATCACCCGCGTCCCGGGCCAGCTCGTGCCACAACTCGCGCCAGCGCTCCAGCGCCGCGGCCGCGTGGCGACCCACCGGCACTTCGCGGGTCTTGGCGCCCTTGCCGGTGACCCGCACCAGGCCCCCGTCGAGGTTCAGGTCGGCCCAGCGCAGGCTGGCCAGCTCGGTCAGCCGCAGGCCGGAGGAATAGAACAGCTCCAGCATCGCGCGGTCGCGCACCGCCAGCGGGTCGCGCGCCTCGATCTCGACCAGCCGCGCGACCTCGTCGGGATCCAGCGTCGTGGGCAGGCGCTTCGGGCTGCGCGGGGCGCGCACGCCCTCGGCCGGATTGACGCTCGTCCGGCGCTCGCGCTGGAGCCACCGGTACAGCCCGCGAATCGCCGCCAGCAGGCGCTGGATGCTGCGCCCCGACAGCCCCCGCCGGTGCTCGGCAGCGATCACTCCGCGCACCCCATCCGGACTCAGCCGGTCCAGGTCGCCAAGCTTAAGCTCCTCGAGACAGGCCCGGAACCGGGCAAGGTCGCGCGCGTAAGCCTCCACGGTGCGGGGCGACAGGCGACGCTCGTCACGCAGGTGACGCAGGTACTCGGCGATCGGGTCCGACCCGGCGCTCACTCGGCCGCCTGCGCCGGCGCCCGCTCGGCGGTCGTCCAGCGCGCCAGGCACTGGCCCAGCATCTGGCCCAGCAGGCTCAGGAAGAGCGTCCCCATGCCGGGATGAAACTTGTGTTCGTCGGCGCTCCCCAGCGCCAGGATACCGAGCGCGCCGTCATGACTCAGCGGCACGACCGCGGCCGAGCGCACGGCTTTAGCGCGGTCGCCGAACAGCGCCTCGAGCCGGGCCCGGCGCAGGCGCCCGCACAGCGGCTCGCGCTGGCGGCGAAACTCCGCGCGCGCACCCTCCAGGGAGACGATCAGGCGGTGCTCCGGCAGGACCTGGTCTCCCGCCAGCGCCAGCGCGACCTCGTCGCAATCGAACTCGTCGCGCAGCCGCCGCTCGACCGCATCGAGCAGGGCCGCCGGAGCGGCGGCTTTGAGCAGCGCCAGATGAAACGAGTGAATCCGCGCCAGCAGCGCCTCGTTGGTGGCCGCGATCTCGTGGTAGCGCGCGAGCTTGCGCTTGAGCTCGCGGTTGCGATCGCGCAGCACGCTGACCTGGTAGTGGATCAGCGATTCGGCTTTCGCGTCCGAGGGTAGCTTTATCAACTCGAGCGCGCCCGGGTTGCGCTCGAGAAAGTCCGCGTTGGCGTCCAGGAATTCGAGCACTTCGGCAGCGCTGAGCTTGGTGCCTGGAGTGGTATCGGACATCAGAGTTCGATCCTGCCGCAGAATACGAACGCGGTCGGTCCGCTCATCCGGACCGCGGTACCGCCCCCAGGCCATTCCACCAGCAGTTCGCCCTCGCGCAGCGCCACCGCGATTCGCTCCTCGCCGAGACCCCAGCGCCGGACCGCGACCGCCGCCGCGCAGGCGCCGCTGCCGCAGGCCGGGGTTTCTCCGACCCCGCGCTCGTAGACCCGCAGGCGCACGCGCTCGCGGTTGAGCACTTCGACAAAACCGACGTTGACCCCGGCCGGGAATCGCGGATGCGACTGCAGCGCGGCGCCGATCTGGGCCACCGGCGCGCGCTCGAGCTCGTCGACCCGGATCACCGCGTGGGGGTTGCCGAGCGACAGCACCGCGGCCTCGAGTTCGCGCCCGGCGGCCTCGATCGGGTAGCTCTTGGCCGCCGCGCTGGCGACGAACGGGATCTTGGCCGGTGCGAATTCGGGTACGCCGATGTCCGCGGTGACCCAGCCACCGGGACCGATCTCCACCGCGACCGGCCCGGCCGGGCTTTCCAGTTGCGCGCGCCGCGCAAGTTCCCCCTGCTGGTGCAGCCAGGCCGCCACGCAGCGCACGCCATTGCCGCACTGCTCGGCCTCGCTGCCGTCGGAGTTGATGATCCGATAACGGTACGCGCAGTCGTCGCGGCTAGCCTCCGACACCACCAGGATCTGGTCGCAGCCGACGCCGAGCCGGCGATCGGCCAGGTGGCGGCACTGCTCCCGGGTCAGCGCCAGCTCACCGGCGCGGGCATCGAGAATCACGAAGTCGTTGCCCAGACCGTGCATCTTGCTGAAGTCCAGCGTGCCCCCGGGGCGCGGCTCGGCGTGGTGGGTCGGCGGCATGGCTCAGGGCTGCGCGGTCGCGCGCGGCGGCTCCTCGGGCAAAACCAGGTCACCCTTGTTGCCGCACGCTACCGTCAGCAGCGCCAGCAGCATCGCAATCGCGACCGCGGTCTTGCCGCCGCGGCGCCTGCAGGTCGTCGGTTTGGCGTTCATGGCGCGAGTATACCGCCCGCGCCGCCGCCTAGGAGCCTGGGCCGTAGTAAATCGTGAAAGCGAAAAGTCGCCAGCACCCTGGATCTCGTCTATCGCGCGAGGACAATAGCCCGGCTATTTGACGAGGCGGATAGTCTAAGCTCGAGGATGAGAGCGGCTTTGCAGCGATGATCTTCCTGCGGCCCAGGGTCCTGGCCGGCCTCACCGGCAACTGGACCTGGCCAGACAGGTCATCGAAAATGCGCACGGCATGGACTCTCTCGAGCACATTCGCATCGACACCGGCCCGGAGCCGCGTCACGCGGTGATCTGGCTGCACGGCCTCGGCGCCGACGGCCACGACTTCGAGCCGCTGGTGCCGGAGCTGAGCGGCGGCGCGATGCCGGCGCTGCGCTTCCTCTTTCCGCACGCACCGGCGCGCCCGGTCACGATCAACGGCGGGATGGTGATGCGCGCCTGGTACGACATCACCGCGCTCGAGCTTGACCGCGCCAGCGACCCGGACGGCATTCGCGCGTCCGCCGATGCGGTCAAGGCGCTGATCCAAGCCGAGGAGGATCGCGGCATCGGCCCCGAATCGATCGTGCTCGCCGGGTTCTCCCAGGGCGGCGCGATCGCCCTGTACACCGGGCTGCGGCTGACCCGGCCGCTGGCCGGCATCATCGCGCTGTCGTGCTATCTGCCGCTGGCCGCGGCGCTGGCGAGCGAGCGCAGCGCCGCCAGCCGGGACACGCCGATCCTGATGGGGCACGGCCGCTACGACCCGCTGGTACCGATCGGGCTCGGTCGCCAGGCGGCGGAGCGCCTGCGCGCCTGGGGTTACGCGGTCGACTGGCGCGACTACGAGGTCGATCACGGGGTGGTCGCCGAGGAGGTCGCCGACATCCGCGCCTGGCTCGGCCGGCGCTTCGCGCCGTCGCCGGCCCACCCCGGCTAGCGGAGCCGCTCGTGCCAGCCGGACCCGCGCCGCTGCCGTTGTGGTTTCCCAATTTCTGCCGCCCGGGCGTCGTGTTCGGGCTGATGGTGCTCGGCGAGCTGGTGGTCGTGATCATGGCGCTCGCGCCGGGACGCACGCTCGACGATCCGTTCCGGCACCTGGCGCTCGCCAGCCTGTTCGTGCAGTGGGTCGCGCTGATGTGCGCGACCGCGCTGTGCGGCCTGCGCCGGTGGCTGAATCGCGCCGGCATCCGCACCGGGCTGACCCTGGCCTATCTGGTGGTGCTGGCGATCACCGCGGCGGCCAGCTTCTCGGCAGTTTGGGTGGATCGCTTCGCCGGGCTGAACCTGACCCTGCCCGGCCCCTCGATCGAGCGCGTGGTCGGCAACAACCTGCTGGTAGCCGCGCTGGTGGCGGCCGCGGCGCTGCGCTACTACTACGTGCAGCAGCAATGGCGCGCCGACCTGCAGGTGCGCGCCCAGGCGCGGATCAAGGCCCTGCAGGCGCGGATCCGCCCGCATTTCCTGTTCAACAGCATGAACACCATCGCCAGCCTGATCCGCACCCACCCGGAGGTGGCCGAACGCACCGTGGAAGACCTGTCCGAGCTGTTTCGCTCCGCGCTGTCCGAGGCCGAGACCGACTCGACCCTGGGGCAGGAACTTCAGTTGTGCCGCCGCTATCTGGCGATCGAGCAGCTGCGCCTCGGCGACCGGCTGGAACTGAGCTGGCCGGCCGACGGGCTGCCGGAGCGCGAGCCGCTGCCGCCGCTGATCCTGCAGCCGCTGTTCGAAAACGCGGTCTACCACGGCATCCAGCCGCTGCCAGCGGGCGGTCGCATTGACGTAACCAGCGGATGTGACGATGATTGCTGGTGGATCCGCATCGCCAATCCGGTCGCCGCGGGCGGCACCGAACCGGGGCACCAGATGGCGCTCAGGAATATTCGCGAGCGGCTGGAACACCGCTTTGCCGGGCGCGCGAAGCTGGCGGTCGAGCAGGACGATGCCGGCTTCGCGGTGACCGTGACCGTGCCGCTGCGCCCGAGCGCACCCGAAGCCTAGTACGAGTGGTTACTGGCCCATGTCCGACCCGAACGCCAATCTGGATGTGCTGATCGTCGACGACGAGCCGCTCGCGCGCGAACGGCTGGCGCAGATGCTGAAGTCGGTCCCGGGCACCCGGGTGGTCGGCTCGGCCGGCAACGGCCGCGAGGCGATCCAGCGGATCGAGGAGTCCCGCCCCCGGATCGTGCTGCTGGACATCCGGATGCCGGTGATGGACGGGCTGGAAGCCGCCCACCACCTGAGGCTGCTCGACCACCACCCGGTGATCATCTTCTGCACCGCGTTCGACCAGCACGCGCTGGAGGCCTTCGAGGCCAACGCGATCGACTACCTGGTCAAGCCGGTGCGCCTGGAGCGGCTGCGCCAGGCCATCGCCAAGGCGCGCCAGTACGACGCCGGCGCGGCGCCCGGGTCGCCGCCCAAGCCCGCCACCCGGACCCATTTGTGCGCGCGCATCCGCGGCAACCTCGAGCTGGTGCCGGTCAGCGAGGTGCTGTTTCTGCACGCCGAGCACAAGTACGTCACGGTGGTGCACCGTTCCGGCGAAGTGCTGATCGAGGAGCCGCTGAAATCGCTCGAGACCGAGTTCGCCGACGTGTTCGTGCGCATCCACCGCAACGCGCTGGTCGCGCTCAGGGCGATCGCCGGCCTGGAAAAGAGCCGCGATGGCCACACCCGGGTGC
>JBFJNB010000153.1:0-6371 GCA_041633655.1 Lysobacterales bacterium
AGCTGCTGCCGATTGGACCCGACCATGGGCCGGAGGATGTCGTGCTGGACGACCGGGGCCGGATCTACGCGGCCACCGCCGGGGGCCACATCCTGCGCCTGGCGCCCGACGGCACCGACCCGAAGGTGTGGGCGGTCCCCGGCGGACGGCCGCTGGGGATCGCGTTCGATCGCGCCGGCAACCTGATCGTGGCCGATGCCTACCGCGGCCTGCTGGCGGTCGACACCGACGCAAACGTGCGCGAGCTGGTCACCCGCGTCGACGGCGTGCCGCTGGGCTACGTCAACAACGTGGACGTGGGCTCGAGCGGGCGGATCTATTTTTCCGATGCCTCGCGGCGCTTCAGCGCGCGCGAACTGGGCACCTACCCGGCCAGCCTGCTGGACCTGATGGAGCACCGGCGCAGCGGGCGGCTGTTGATGCACGAGCCGGCGACCGGGCATACCGAGGTTCTGCTCGAGGGCCTGAGCTTCGCCAACGGGGTCGCGGTGGCACCCGACGAGGCGTTCGTGCTCATCGCCGAAACCGGTGAATACCGGGTGTGGCGCCATTGGCTGACGGGACCCGAACGAGGCCGGTCGGAACCGCTGATCGAGGCGCTGCCGGGGTTTCCGGACAACCTGACGACCGGGTTGGACGGGCGCTTCTGGATCGGGTTGATTTCGCCGCGGAATCGGATGCTGGATGCGCTGAGCGAGCGGCCGATGCTGCGTAAGATGGTCCAGCGCCTGCCGGCCGCGGTGCGCCCGAAGGCCGAAGCCTACGGCCACGTAATCGCCATCGATCGCGACGGCCGGGTGACCCACGACCTGCAGGACCCGGCCGGCGGCTATCCGCTGGTGACCAGCGTTACCGAAACGGCCGATTATCTCTACCTCGGCAGCCTGATCGCTCCCGCCATCGCCCGCCTGCCCTGGCAGCCGGATCAACCGGACCTATAGGTCGACAGACCTCGGCCAGGTCCAGCCTTTGCAGGGTGTCGTAGCTGACCGCGAACACCCGGTTGGCGATCGTTGCCGCAG
The DNA here is from genome assembly GCA_041633655.1 of Lysobacterales bacterium. GTDB lineage: Bacteria > Pseudomonadota > Gammaproteobacteria > Xanthomonadales > SZUA-38 > JBFGYD01. The sequence continues at coordinate 1,023 of JBFJNB010000153.1, forward strand.
AGGCTGACGCGGACCAGCCGTTGAGGGCGCGGCCGCTGAAGTGGAGCGCTCATGAGACCTCGTCCGCCGGTCCGTACTGTCCCGGCTCGAGGCCCGTAGATTCGCACACCAGGGGAAGCAAACGCCGCAACTCCGCGCCGATCTCGGCGGGTTTCCAGCAGCCTTCGATGTTGATCCGATTCGCACCGCGCGCCGGCGAACCGGCGGATTCAGGAAAATGTGACCGGCCGCGCGCTTTCCGGGTAATCTGAGCGCCAACGTGGAAACGCCAACCGAGCCGAACATCGCCGACATCCTGGGGCACTGCGAGCTGTTTGCGGCGCTGAGCGCGGCGGACTGTGCTCGGATCGCCGCACGCTGCCAGGTGCGCTCGCTGAAGCCCGGAACGGTGATCTTCAGCGAGGGCGAAACGGGTACCCATATGTTCGTCCTGATCGACGGTGTACTTGAGGCGTTCAAGACCACCGGCGACGACGAGGTCGTGCTCCAGCGGATCGATCATCGGGGCAACCATTTCGGCTCCAACTCGCTGCGGCCGGGCACCGGCGGTGTGCGCCGGGCGAGCGTGCGCAGCGTGGGCGAGGCCCGGGTCATCGTCGTTCCGCGGGAGGTCTTCCGCGAGGCGATGGACCTCAACCCGGGCATGGTCGAGCACCTCGAGGCGATCCATCACCGCCAGACCCGGCAGCTCTCGCTGGTGGAGCAGTCGGTGATGTACCGCGCGCTGGTGCTGTTCGACCAGGAGCACGGTTGGAGCCGCGAGGAGCACTATGAGCCGGGCGAGGTCATTTTCCGCGAAGGCGACCCGGGCACCTCGGTCTACGTGATCCGCTCCGGCACGGTGAAGATCAGCCGCATCGAAGACGGGGATATGGTCACGCTGTCGATGCTGCATGACGGCCAGGCTTTCGGAGAACTGGCGGTGCTGGAGGGTCGCGACCGCGGCGCCACGGCCACCGCCCAGGGTGCGGTCGAGCTGGTCACATTCGATCGCGAACAGTTCCTGCACGCGACCGCCAAGGTGCCGGAGTTGCACCAGTACCTGGGCACGCTGAAGCGGGTCTACGCGATGGGTGAAGCGGTCGCGACGATGTTCGACGGTGAGTTCCGCGGAGAGCCGGCGGTGGTGACCGTGGTGCGCCTGGACGACGGCCGCGAGGCAATCGTCAACCACGTGATCGAGCGAGACATCTACTCGGCCTCGCTGGAGCTGCCCGCGGAGCTCGAGGTCCAGGAATACACCTTCCGCGACGACCACCGCGAAATCCTGCGCACCGTCGCCCTGCACGACGGCGGGCTGGTCCGGGTCCACGCCGAGGGGCCGTGGACCGAACTCGGCCAGATCCACGCGCTTTTGCTCGAGCAGTCGCCGCTGGATCCCACCGCGCTCGAGCGCTTCGTCGAGACCGGCCACCTGATCGAGACCGGCGCGATCCTGCCGCCTACGCATCCCCAGGCGGTGCTGTGCCAGTGCCTCGGACTGACGCGGGTGGCAATCGAGTCGACCCTGGCCCACGGCGCGGTGACCCTGGATGAGGTCAGCCGCGAGACCGGCGCGACCACGGTATGCGGCGGCTGCACCGCGACCATCGCGGCGATGCTCGGCAGCACCGGCCAGGCGGTGCGCCTGACCGAGCAGATCGAGATCACGCCGGCGGTGCGCTCGTTCCGGTTCGTACCTTGCGGGCGCGAACTCCAGGAAAACCAGCAGCCGGAGCCGCTGCGCACCGCGTTGCCGGGCCAGCACGTGATGGTCTCGGCCGAGATCGGCGGTGCCTGGGTGCACCGGCCATACACCATCACTTCGGCGGCAGGATCCACCGAGTTTCGCGAAATCACGGTGCGCCGCGAAGACCACGGGTTCCTGTCCAACTGGCTGTTCAAGCGCCCGGGCGAGACCAACCTGAAGCTGTCGCATCCAAAGGGCGAGTTCTGGATCGACCCCGAGGTTCCGGAGACGGTGGTATGCCTGGTCGCCGGAATCGGCATGACCCCGGCGCTCGCGATGGCGCGAAGCATCGACGCGAGCGCCAGCGAGGTGCGCCTGCACATCGACTACTCGGCGCGCACCGAGCGCGATTTCGCCTACCGCCAGGAACTCGACGAAATCGCCTTTCGCAACGAGGGGATCACGATCAACTACCGCGCGACCGGCGGCCGCCAGCACCTGGACCGCGACGGCGTGGCCGCCATCTGCCGGCGTTTCCGCGCCGCGCGCTTCATGATCTGCGGCCCTCCCGCGTACCAGACCGATGTCTGCAGGCACCTGCGCGCCGCCGGGGTCAAACCGTCGCGGACCAAGGTCGAGGTCTTCACCCCGGTCGGGCATGCGCCGACCGAGCTCGCGCCCGGTAGCGGCGGCGCCGAACGCTGGCACCGGATTGCAACGATTGCGCTCAGCCTTGCCTATCTGCTCCAGGCGCTGCTCGGATGGACCGTCCCCCCGCTGGAGGCGCTGCAGCAGATCGACGCTTACCGCATCGCCACCGGCAGCGCGCTGTTGGGGCTCATCGGATACCAGTGGTACCTGCCGTCGCTGCGCTGGCAGGGACGCGCGATGGAGACCGCCGGACACGCCCGCATCCACCGCTCCCTCGGGGTGGCCGCTCCGCCGCTGCTGTACCTGCACTCGGCGGCCCTGGGTTATGCCTACACCTACCTGCTGCCGCTGCTGTTCATCGCCAACGCCCTCGTCGGCGCGGCCGACCGTACCCTGATCGCCGATCCCGAGGCGCGCCGGCGGTACTTCGACCTCTGGCTGCTGGTCCACGTGCCGCTGTCATTCGTGGTCACCGCGCTGGCGCTGATCCACCTGGTCTACGCGCTGGCCTACAAGTGACTCTGCTAGAATCGAGCCGAGGGGAGTGGAGACAGAAAGCACGGGAGTGTCCGTTGTCAGATCGTGCGCCACCCAGGGCGGCGACTGAGTGATCGAAGCCACGCTGATCCAGCTCGGCTGGCTGGGCGCCGAGGCGATATTGGTCTCGGCGGCGCTGCTGCTGTTCTATCGGCTGCGCGCCCGGTTCGGCCACGCGATGCTGTACGTCACGCTGGGCGCACTCCAGTACCTGCAGACGGTGCTGGCGACGTCTTCGTTTTCGGAACTCTTTCCCGGAGTCCACGTCAGCCCCGGATCGGCGGTGCTGTTCAGCGCCAACCTGCTGGTGATCCTGCTGGTCTACATTCGCGAAGATCTGGAAGAGGCGCGCCGCCTGATCTACAGCGTGGTCGTGGCCAACGCGTTCATCGGGCTGATCAGCCTCGCCTTCGGCCTGCATCTGTCGTTTTCGGCGCCCGGCGACTCAGCCCACGCCGCCGGTTCGCTGTTCTCGACGGCCCGGGTCCTGACCATCGGCACCCTGGTCCTGTACCTGGACGTGATCTTGACCATCGTGCTGTACGAGGCGATCAGCCGGGTCGTCCGTTTCACCTATGTGCGGATTTTCGCGACCGTTGCCTGCGTGCTGATCTTCGACACGGTGCTGTTTACCGCCGGCAATTTTCTCGGCGACCCGCAGTTCCGCGCGCTGCTGATCTCGGGGATCGCCGGCAAGGTGTGCGCGGCCGTGTTCGGGAGCGCGGTGATGACGGCCTACCTCCACGGCCTGGAGCCACACGGCGGCACGCTCGGTACCGGCACCGACACGCTCTCGAGCCTGTTCAAGACGCTGACCTACCGGCAGCGGTTCGAGCAGCTGCGCGAGCAGCTGAACCGGGACGGGCTGACCGGCGTTTATAACCGGGCGTTCTTCGACGAGGCCCTGGCCCACCAACTGGCGCTGGCGCGCCGCCACGGGCACCCGGCAGCGCTGCTGATGCTGGATCTCGATCATTTCAAGCAGATCAACGATCGCGACGGACACCAGGCCGGGGACCGCGCGCTGGTGGCGGTGGCCCGGGTTTTGTGCGACGAGGTCCGCGAAAGCGATCTGGTGTGCCGTTACGGGGGCGAGGAATTCGCCGTGATTTGTCCCCACGCCTCGCTCGAGCAGGCCCACGGGATCGGCGACAAGCTGCGGCGCGCGGTGGCCGCGATCGATCGCGACGCGCTCGAACTCGGCCAGCGGCTCTCGGCCACCATCGGCGTGGCTGAATACCCGCGCGACGCCGACAACCACGAAGACCTGATCCGCCGCGCCGACCGCCGCCTCTACCGGGGCAAGAAGCTCGGGCGCGACCGGGTGGTCAGCGGCGGCTGATACTCGCGCGCCGCAAAAGGGCGCTTGCCGACCACAGCGCCGGGGCGTACAGCGCCACCGAGATCAGCAGCACCGCACTCAGGCCCAGGTGGATGCCCAGCAGCAGCGCCAGCGGCGAGGCGATCACCGAGGCCGCGCCGTTGACGGCCCAGGCCCACGGCACCAGCCGCGGCTCACGCGCGCCCAGCGCCGCCAGCCCCGCCGGGAAGAACTGACCCATCGCGAATCCGGCCGGCAGGATCAGCGCCACCGACAGCGCCAGGCGCATCGGCTCGGCCTGGCCCAGCATCCAGCCGTCGACGCTGCCGCCCGTGAGCGCCAGCACCGCACCCCAGACCAGCAGCACCACGGTCGCGAGCCGCAGCACCCGCCGGGCACCACCCAACCGCCGCGCCAGCGCCGCCGCGGCCGCGCTGCCGGCACCGGCTGCGATCAGGAACGCCGCGATCCCGGTGGCGAACGCCACTGGCGGCCGGCCGAGCCACAGGCCGAGCTTCTCGATCAGCATGATCTCGATCCCGAGAAACGCGATCCCGATCGCGGCGAACAGCCCGGTCACCGGCTTGAGCGGCAGCGCCAGCGGCGCGCCGCCGGCGAGACCCGGCAACGGGATCGCCAGCAGCAGGCCGCCCACCAGCAGCGCGAGCCCGAGCGTCGCCGCGATGATCAGATAACCCGATTCCAGCAGCAGCAGACCACCGGTCGCGCGCTGCTCCCACAAAAGCGGCAGGGTCCGCCACCGGAACGCGTTGAAGAACCACGGCCGGTCGTCGCGCGCGGGAGAGACGTCGAACGCGTACTGCTCGAGCGTGGGCGAGTCGCCCGATACGATCGCCGCCACCAGCTGGTACAGCCACGGCCGCGGCCAGCGATGGTGCCGGTTGGTCTCCTCCGGCGCGAGTCCCGGCAGCCAGGCCAGGTCGAACCCCCGTTCGCGCGCGAACGCTCTCAGCGCCTCGACGTCCGCGCGCTCCAGCGCGCGGCGTGACACCACCACACAGGCAACGCTCCAGTCGCGCACCACCGCCAGGTGGGCACCCGGCGCGGCGACACCCTCGGCGCGCAAGGCCGCGATCACCGCGGCGGCCAGCTTCACCGTCTGGCGCGGCGGTACCCTGGCCCACTGCGTGATCGCGAGCCGACCGTCGGG
>JBFJNB010000154.1:0-6335 GCA_041633655.1 Lysobacterales bacterium
CCCGCGCGGATCGAGCGCCATTTCCCGGGGCAGGCTGATCCCGATCTCGCCCGGGTCGAGCTCGCAGATGCCGTCCAGGAAGCTCAGCGCCCCGGTCGCCGGGTCGCGCCGGAACATCGCGATCCCGTTGTCGGCCCAGTTCTTGGTCACGTAAACGCGTCGCCCGTCGGGGCTGATCACGATGAACGACTCGGCGTCGGCGCCGAACGGGCTGGTGGGGCAGACCTTGAACCCGGGGATCGCATCGAGCCAGGTCAGCTCGCCGGTGGCCGCGTTGCGCTCGAAGATCGCGATCCAGTCGTTGCCGTTGCCGCTGGCGCCGCCGATGGTGTCGTTCTCGCTGACCGCGTACACGTGCAGGCCGTCCGGGCTGATTGCGACGTCGCTGATCTGGTCCAGCCCATCGATCGTGTTCAGGCCCTGGGTATCGCCCTCGAAATAAGCATCGATGAAGATCAGGTCGCCGTTGCCGGCGTCCCACTCGAATACGGTCAGCGCGTCGCTGCCTGCGAAATTGGCGTTGCTGCCGGACGCGGCATAGACGTGCTTGTTGTCGGGACTGACCGCCAGTCCCAGCGGCCGGTCCAGCCCGCTGACTCCGCCGAAGCCGTTCTTCTCGAAATCCTCGAACGTCAGCGCGCCGGTCGTCGCATTGCGAGAGAACGCGGCGATCGCATCGTCGGCGCGCCCGGCCACGAACACCGCGCTGCCGTCGGGGCTGACCACCACCGCCTCCGCGCCGGCCAGCCCATCGACCCCGCCGACGCCGTCCGCGACCGCGGCGACAAAGGTCAGCGCCCCGGTCATCGCACTGCGGTCGAACAGCCCGACCTTGTTGTCGGATGAGCCGGCGGTGTAGACGTGCTTGCCGTCCGGGCTGACGGTCACGCCCCGGCACGACAGCAGGCCGTCGGCGGTGCCGGGGTCGTTGGCATCGCCGTCGTCGAAATCACTTTCGACGAAGGTCAACATCCCGGTCTTCGGGTCCGCGGCAAAGGTCGCTACCGCGTTGTCGTCTTCGTCCATCGAGGCGACGTTATTGACCCCGGAGCAGACGTAGACGTGCTTGCCGTCGGGGCTGACGGCCACGGCCCAGGCGAAGTTCAACCCGTCGACCCCGGCGACTTCGTCGAACTGCGACTCGACGTGAAAGAACGTCTGCGCGCCGGCGGTCCCGGCGCACGCGATCAGGAAGAGCAATCCCAGCGTCCGTTTCATCGATCCACCTGCATTCCCGATTGGCTTCGCTCAGAATAGACCAGATTTTCCGGAAGTGTGAGACCCGCCCGGCGGCAGATGGGCACCCGCTCCGGGTGCCTTTCAAGCTTGCTTGCGGCGTAGCGTGACCTGGCGGCGCAGCGGCACCAGCACGCCCTCGATGTCTCCGGTCAGCTCGGCGGCGTTGGCCTCGTCGGTATCCAGGTGCATCTCCAGCACGTAGCTGTCCTTGACCCTCACCAGCACATCGCCGAACACCAGGTCGCGCCCGTCCGAGTCGATCGCTACTTCGACGATGTCGTGGTGCTCGACCCCGAAGTGGGCCGCGTCGTCGGGGTGCATGTGGATGTGCCGCTGGGCCTGGATCACGCCCTGGGTCAGGGTCACCCGACCCTTGGGCCCGACCAGCGTGATGCCCGGCGTGTTGTCGAGATCGCCGGAGCCGCGAATCGGTGCGTCGATGCCGAGATAGAACTCATCGGTGCGCGAGATCTCGACCTGGGTCGCGGCGCGGGTGGGCCCGATCACGCGCACGCCTTCCAGCGTGCGTTTCGGCCCGACCAGATCGACCCGTTCTTTGCACGCGTACTGGCCCGGCTGGCTGATCTCGCGGTGGACCGTCAGCTCGTGTCCCTCCCCGAACAGCCGATCCACGTGCTCTTTGGACAAATGGACGTGGCGCGCCGAGGCCGCCAGTGGGATCCCGCGCCGGGATTCGACCCGCCCGGCCTCGCCGATCACGGCTTGCGCGGCGCGCGCGATCGCCAGCGCCTCGTCGGTCGCCACCACCAGCAGCCGGCAGCGGCTGTGCGGGGCGCTGATCTCGCACACGGGGTGGTCGTGATCGACCCGAGCGTCGCGGTTCAAATCCTCGTCCAGCCGGGCGCCGAGGAAGTCCAGGCGCTGGGCGGCCCGGTGCCGCATCGAGGCCGAGTTCTCGCCGATGCCGGCGGTGAACACGATCGCGTCGACCCCGCCCATCGCCGCCGCGTAGGCACCGAGGTACTTGCGCAAGCGGTGGGCGAACACGTTCAGCGCCAGCCGGCAGCCGGCGTCCCCTTCGGCGGCGCGGGCCTCGATGTCGCGCAGGTCGTTGCCGGCCCCGGACAGCCCCGCGAGCCCCGATTCGCGGTTCAGAAGCGCATCGATCGCTTCGGAGTCCAGGCCTGCCTCGCGCGCCAGATGCAGCACCGCGCCGGGGTCCACGTCGCCGCAGCGGGTGCCCATGACCAGACCCTCCAGCGGGGTCATCCCCATGCTGGTCTCCACCGAGCGCCCGTACTCGACCGCGCACGCGCTGCAGCCGTTGCCGAGATGACAGGTGATCAGGCGCAACTGCGTCAGATCCTCTTTGAGGTATTCCGCGGCTCGTGCCGCGACGTAGCCGTGCGAGATGCCGTGGAATCCGTATCGACGAACGCCGTGGCGCTCGGCGATCTGCGCCGGCAGCGCGTAGCGGCGCGCGCGATTGGGCAGCGTGGCGTGAAACGCGGTATCGAACACCGCCACCTGCGGTGCGTCCGGCAGCAAGCGCCGCGCCGCGCGGATCCCGGCCAGGTTGGCCGGGTTGTGCAGCGGCGCCAGCGGCACCAGGGCCTCGATCGCGGCGATGACGTCGTCGTCGATCCGGGTGGGTCGGGTGAAGCGTTCGCCGCCGTGCACGACCCGGTGGCCGACCGCGGCCACCGGCGCGTTCCCCGCCAGCAACTCTTCCAGCGCCCCGGTCAGCGCCGCATCGTGATCCGGAGCCTGATCCGGTTCACCGATGCGCTCGACCTTGACCGCTGCCAGCCGCGTTCCGGCGCGCGGATCAATCAGCGCGGCTTTCAACGACGACGAGCCGCAGTTGACCACCAGGATATTGCTTGGTTTCGGGCCCACGATGCCTCCTGTCGATGAATGGCGTGCTACGGGGTGCTGACCGGAAGCTCCGCCGCCTGCCAGGCCTTGAACCCGCCGGACATGGAACGCACGTTGCGATAGCCCATGTCGCCGAGCGTGGCGGTGGCGAGCGCCGAGCGCGAACCGCTGCGGCAGTAAAGCACCAGCGGCCGGCTCAGGCGTTCCTGCTGGCTCAGGTTCTTAAGCGGTTCGATCCCGTCGATCCGGAATTCCAACACCCCGCGCGGTACGTTGATCGCGCCCGGAATATGCCCGTCCTGGTATTCGCCCGGCTCGCGCACGTCGATCAGGATTGCGCCGTCCCCGGCCGCGACCGCGGCCGGTTCGACCTCGACGATCCTGGTCTTGGCTTGCGCCACCAGGTCGGCGCCGCTCTTGGAGACGGGTTCCGGCGTGGTCGCGCAACCGAGGGCCAGCGCGAGCGCCGCGATCGGAATGAACCGTCTGGTCAATGCCGTCGTGGATGGATTCATCATCATTTTCATGATCCCGCTTTTTCGCGTCGATGCAAGTTTGACGCGGATCAAATCGGGGGGCAAAAAAATCCTTAGTATCGCCGCCATTCGGAGCGATAATCGCGCGTCCGGCGCGGTGCCGGAGGAGGGGTGACCATGCGCGGACAATTACTCTGGTTGGTGTTGGGCGCGGGGGCCATTACGGGAGGTTGCGGGGACGAGCCTCGGCAACCGCCGGCGGCAGCCGCCACCGATCCATCGGCGCCGGCCTTTGAAGTGCCGGAGTTTCCGGAGCGGGATGTCTCGGGCATCGACGTCTGTGCGGCGGTCCCGGCCGAGGCCCTCGCGGCCGCGCTTGAGATGACCGTGGCCGAACCGGCCCGGGCGCTGGAAAACGATCCCGCACCGAGCTGCAGCTACCGACTGTCCGGGTCGGCTCCTTACGCCCGGCGCATCGACCTCTCGCTGAAGGATCTCTTCGACTACGACTGGGCGCTCAGGACCGCGAAGGACTTCGATCGCGAGATCATCGACATCGCCGATATCGGTGCCTCGGCGTACATGAAAAAAACCATCGACGGCCAGTGGGATCTGTGGGCGCGCCGCTCGGATGGGCTCGTGGTCAATGCCATGGCCGGGGAACAATCGCACGCGATTGCCGCCGCGCGGATCGCGATCGAGCGGACCCCTTAATTAGCTACCGCGCCGGTCGCACCGCGGGCCCGCCGCGCGCGTCCTAGCTCACGCGCTCCAGCGCCTCGCAGCATTCCAGCCAGCGGGACTCCTCGGCGGCGACGGCGCGACTGAGGTCGGCCTGCTCGGCCAGCAACGCCTTGAGCCGGTCCTTGTTGCCCTCGGCGTAAGCCTGCGGGTCCGCCAGGTCGCGCTCGAGGTCGCGCTGGCGCGCGTGCAGCGCCGTCAGCGCTTCCTCGGCCTGGCGCAGTTGCCGCCGCAGCGGGGCCAGCAGCCGCCGTTGCTCGGCGCCGCGGCGGCGTTCAGCCTTGCGCGCATCCGCACCGCGCGTCGGCGCGGCGGGCTCGCGGCGGGCGCGGCTGCGGGCCACCAGCCATGCCGGATAGTCATCCAGGCTGCCGTCGAACTCATCGACCGTGCCGGCATCGACCAGCAGCAGTCGATCGCAGCTCACGCGCAACAGATGGCGGTCGTGAGACACGATGACCATCGCGCCCGGGAATTCCTGCAGCGCGACCGCCAGCGCCTGGCGCATTTCCAGATCCAGGTGGTTGGTCGGTTCGTCCAGCAGCAGCAGGTTCGGGCGCCGGTAGGTAAGCAGAGCCAGCGCCAGCCGTGATTTCTCGCCCCCGGAGAACGGGCCGCTCGGACGAAGTGCGTCGTCGCCGGAGAACCCGAAGCCGCCGAGATAAGTGCGCAGCGCCTCCTCCGGGGCGTCAGGATCGAGCCGGATCAGGTGCAGCAGCGGGGAAGCCTCCGGATCCAGGTGATCCAACTGGTGCTGCGCGAAATACCCGATGCTCAGATCCCGGGCCGGCAAGCGCTCGCCGGCGGTGGGCTGCAGCATCCCGGCCAAGAGCTTGATCAGGGTCGATTTGCCGGCGCCGTTCAAGCCCAGCAACCCGATCCGGTCTCCCGGGGACAGCGCCAGGCGGACCCCGCTCAGGACCGTTTTGGCGCCATACCCCGCCGCGGCCGCATCGAGTTTCAGCAGCGGCACCGGGTTCTTCTCGGGCTCGAGCAGGGAGAAATGGAACGGGGAGTCGACGTGGGCCGGCGCGATCAGCTCCATCCGCGCGAGTGCCTTGAGCCGGCTCTGCGCTTGCCGCGCCTTGGTCGCCTTGGCGCGAAAACGCTCTACGAACGCGCGCATGTGGGCGATTTCCCGCTGCTGTTTCTTGAACTCGGCCCGGCGCTGCGCCAGGCGCTCGGCGCGAATCCGCTCGAACGCCGAGTAATTGCCCGGGGTCAGCGTCGCGCGGTTGTGCTCCAGGTGGACGACGTGACCGACCACGCCGTCGAGGAAATCGCGGTCGTGGGAAACCATGAGCAACGTGCCGGCATACGCTTTGAGCCATCCCTCGAGCCAGATCACGGTGTCCAGGTCGAGGTGGTTGGTCGGTTCGTCCAGCAGCAGCAGGTCGGAGCGGCACATCAGCGCCTGGGCCAGGTTCAGGCGCATCCGCCAGCCGCCGGAAAACGCGTCCACCGGGCGCTCCTCGTCGTCCGGCGCAAAGCCGAGGCCCGCCAGCAGGCGCCCGGCGCGGCTGCGGGCGGCGTAGCCGTCGATGCTTTCGTACGCCGCGTGCGCGTGTGCCTCGGCCTCGCCGTCGCCGCGCGCGCGGGCCGCGCTCAGCTCCCGTTCGACCGACCGGAGCTGCGCGTCCCCGTCCAACACGTACTCGATCGCGGGGCGGGAATCGCTCGGGGTCTGCTGGGAGACGTGCGCCACGACCCAGTCGCGGGGCAGTGAGAAATCGCCGTGATCCGGACCGATTTCGCCGAGGATCAGCGCAAACAGGCTCGACTTGCCGGAGCCGTTGGCGCCGGTGACCCCGACCTTCTGGCCCGGGTGGATCTGCATGCTGACCTGCTCGAGCAGCAGCTTCGGGCCACGGCGCAGCGCCAGTTCCTTGAATTCCAGCATGGCGGCGATTGTACGGGTTTTGGAAATGCAAAAAGAAAGGGCCAACCCGGAGGTTGGCCCTGGTGATGGTTGCTGCGACCGGTTCAGAACCGATAGGTCAGCCCGACACGGAACTCCCACAGGGACGGCGTGGTCACGCG
>JBFJNB010000155.1:0-6331 GCA_041633655.1 Lysobacterales bacterium
CCAGCGCCCGCCGACCCGCCCGGTAAGCCCCTGCCCCGGAGTCTCGATCACCTCCTCGGCCGGGGGTGCCGCGATGCCGGCGAACGCGCCTGCCAGCGGATGGGCAGAAAAGCGCTCCAGAGACGCGGCCGTTCGCGCAAGCGCGGCGCGGTCCAGCGGCGACGGGTGGTCTGCGGCCGGCTCCACCGCGGTAATCCGCGGCGCCCCCCGGGTCAGGGTTCCGGTCTTGTCGAACAGCGCGCGGTCGATCCCGGCCAGCGCCAACAGCGCATCGCCGTCGGTCATCAGGATCCCGCGCCTGGCCAGCGCCGCGGCCGCGGCCGACAGCGCCACCGGCGTTGCCAGCGACAAAGCGCACGGACAGGTCACCACCAGCACCGCCAGCGCGTACTGAAACGCGTGCTCGGACCCGGCGGCCGACCAGGCCAGGTAGGCGCCACCGGCCAGCAGCAGCACCGCGGCCACCACGAATCCGGCGATCCGGTCGGCCAGCCGCCGGATGCGCGGGCGCCGGCCGCCCTGGCGCAGGCCCTCGAGCAGCCGCTCGAGCCACATGTCGGTGCCGGCGGCGACGACCTCCAGGGTGACCGGCGCACCGTGGTTGACGCTCCCCGCCAGCACCGATTGGCCCGCCGCGCGCCGGCGCGGTCGCGATTCCCCGGTCAACAGCGACTCGTCCACGTGCGCAATGCCCTCGACGATCCGACCGTCGGCCGGAAACGCGTCGCCGCAGCGCACCAGCACCCGGTCACCGGGTCCGAGCTGCGCCCGCGGCACCGCGACCGGGATGGCGCCGTCGAGCCGCAGCGCGACCTCGGGCAGCAGTTCGCTCAAGCCGCGCGCCAGGCCGGCCGAACGGTGGCGCAGGCTCATCTCGACGAAGCGCCCGGCCAACAGGAAGAACACGAACATGCTGATCGAGTCGAAATACACCGGCCCCGACGCCCACAGCAGGTTGCGGCAACTGGCCGCCCAAGCCAGTCCCAGCGCCAGCGCGACCGGCACTTCCATCGTCAGCGCGCGCGCGGCCAGCGCCCGCCACGCGCCGACGAAAAACGGCGCGCCCGAATACAGCAGCACCGGGGTCGCGACCAGCATCGAGACGATCTCGAGATACCGCCTCAGCCCGGGGGTCAGCGAGCCGTCACCGAAATACGTGCCGACCGCGAAGGTCATCACCTGCATCATTCCCAGGCCGGCCACCGCCAGGCGGCGCAACGCCTTCGCTCGCTCCTGCCGATAACTGGTCTCGGCCGCGGCCGCCGGGTGCGGCGAAAAGCCCAGCCGCACGAGGCGCTTCAGCACCGCGCTGGGCGGCGTCTTGTGGTCGTCGAACTCGATCGCGACGCGACCGCCCGGAACGTCGACGTCGACCGCCCCGACCCCCGGCAGCGTGCGCAACTGGCGTTCGATCAGCCAGCCGCAGGCGGCGCAGTGCATGCCGCCGACACCGAGTTCGAGCCGCCGCGCGGACACCTCCGAAGGCCAATCCCGATCGAACGCCTCCCAGTCGCCGGCGCGCTCGAGCCGCAGCCGGTCGACCCGGGCCGCGGTCCCGGTGCGGAAGCGGTAGTAATCCCCCTGCCCCGACCCGATGATCAGGTCAGCGACCGCGGCGCATCCGGGGCAGCACACTGGGCGGTCCGCGCCGTCCCAATGCACCGTCGGCAGCGGCGGCGCCGGCAGCGGCTGGCCGCAGTGAAAGCAGCCCTCAGTCATCGTCGTCGGCCTTCAGTTCCCGATCCAGGCGCTGGTACTGGTCCTGGTCCAGCACCAGTTCCTGCGGGTGCGCCAGCGCGATCCACAGCGTGATCAGGCAACCGGCCACCGCGGCCCCGGTCAACCCGATCACCGCCCACGGCCACGGCTCCCGGTACCACGGTCGCGCGCCCATCACGGCGTCCCCATGGGCACGAAAAAACGCGCCTCGCGGGTGACTGCCACCGCGGCATCGTCGCCCGCGCGCAGCCTGAGATCCAGGCTGGTGACCGGCTTGCCGGCCGGCGCGCTGGCGCGCAGCCGCAGCGGCACCCGCAGCGTCTCACCGGCGGCGACCGAAAAATCGGCCAGGGTATTGACCTCGACCCCGGGCAGCCCGTCCACTTCGAGATGAAACACCCGAGACTGGTCGCTCATGTTGGTCACTTTCAGCGCGTAAACGTTCTCGATCCGGCCGTCGGCCAGCACCCGGTACAGCGCGTTGCGGTCGTGCAGCACGTCCATCCGCAGCGGCACCCGGGTCGCGATCCCGTAGGCAAGCCCGGTGCCGATGACCGCAAGCAACGCCGCGTAGACGATGATGCGCGGGCGCACGACCCGGGTACGGCGCCCGGCCAGCGCGTTCTCGGTAGTGTAGCGGATCAACCCGCGCGGGTAGTCCATCTTGTCCATCACCGAATCGCACACGTCGATGCACGCGGCACAGGCGATGCACTCGTACTGGAGCCCGTCGCGAATGTCGATGCCGGTCGGGCAGACCTGCACGCATAGAGTGCAGTCGATGCAATCGCCGAGGCCCTTATGGGAAGGGTCGGATGCGCGGCGGCGGCCGCCACGGGGCTCGCCGCGCGCCCCGTCATACGAGATCACCAGCGTGTCGTGATCGAACATAGCGCTCTGGAAGCGCGCGTACGGGCACATGTACTTGCACACCTGCTCGCGCAGGAAGCCGGCGTTGCCGTAGGTGGCCAGGCTGTAGAACCCGACCCAGAACGTCTCCCACGGCCCGGCCGCGAACGCGGTCAGCTTGGCCGCCAGCTCGGTGATCGGGGTGAAGTAGCCGACGAAGGTGAGCCCGGTCAGTAGCGAGAATGCGATCCACAGCGCGTGCTTGAGGCTCTTGCGGGCGACCTTCCCCGCCGACCAGGCGGCGCGATCCAGCTTGATCCGACGGGCACGGTCACCCTCGACCCAGCGCTCCATCGCCAGGAACGCCTCGGTCCAGACCGTTTGCGGGCAGGCGAAGCCGCACCAGATCCGCCCGGCCAGGCCGGTGAAGAAAAACAGCGCCAGCCCCGCGAGAATCAGCAGCAGCGTAAGGTAGATGAAATCCTGTGGCCAGAAGGTCAGCCCGAACACGTGGAACTTGCGCGCCGGCAGGTCGAACAGGACCGCCTGGCGGTCGTCCCAGCGCAACCAGACCATGCCATAATAGAGCCCGAGCAGCGCCACCACGGCCAGCTTGCGCAGCCGCGAAAAGCGGCCGCGGACCTCGCGCGGATGGATCTTCGGCTCTTTGCGGTACATCGAGCCGTGGGCGCGGCCGGCGGCGCGGTCGATCTGACGGACGTAGCGGTCGGACACGAGGGTCACCCCTCAGGTGGGTCGGGAAACTCGTCGCGGCGGCGTTCGGTGCGGATCAGCCACGCGGTCAACAGCGACGATGCCGCGCACAGCACCCAGAAGAAGAAGAATCCGAGCGAGTAGATCGCCACCGCTCCCCCGTCGAAATCGATCTCCAGGGCCGGCCCGAGCTGGTTGGGGTCGATCAGCGCAAAGAACAGCAGGGCGCCGACGCCCGCGGCGACGAACGACGGCCATATCACCTCGGCCACGCTGCGCCGGCGCCAATCCCAATGTGCCTGCTCACCCATCAGCCCGGATGTTGCAAACCGGCAGGGCTGGCACAAGCCAGGTTACGGTTTTGCCAAAGGCAAAGAAGTGGCCTGGCGGTGCCGTCGCCCGTGGCACGATTTGGATGTTGTGCCAAATTAGAAGTAGTCACGCAGTTCATTGATCCTCTTCAGTAAATGAGCAGCGCCAAGTGAAACTCGTGCAACATGCGGGCTACCGTGAAAGCGACTTGACGTAGGCGGTGAGGATCTTGATCTTCTCGGCGCTCAACAGGTCCTTCTGGGCCGGCATCTGGCCGGCGCGGCCATCGCGGATCGACTGAGCGATCGCCTCGTCGGAGCTGCCATACAGCCACACCCGGTCACGCAGGCTGGGCGCGCCAAGCGCCGGATTGCCCTCGCCCTCGGCCCCGTGGCAGGCCAGGCACATGCCCCAGCGCGCCTTGCCCCCGGCCGCCGCGGACGGATCGTGATCCAGGCCCGAGAGCTGTTTTACGTAGGCCACCATCTGCTCGAGGCCCTGCTCGCCCAGCGCCGGGCCCCAGGGTGGCATCACCCCGATGCGGCCTTGAGCGATGCTGTTCTCGATCGCGGCGAAATCGCCGCCCCACAGCCATTCGTCGTCGCGCAGGCTCGGAAAGCCGATCGCGCCGCCGCCGTCGGAGCCATGGCAGGTGGTGCAGTTGGCCGCGAACAGCCGGTGCCCGATCGCGAGCGCCTCCTCGTTCTCCATCAGCTCCGGATAATCGAGCGCGGTCAGGCGCGCATACAGCGCCGCGTAGACATCCTCGACCGCGTCGACCTCGGCGCGGTACTGGCCCTGCTGGGTCCAGTCCAGCGTGCCGGCGAAATTACCCAGACCGGGATAAAGCGCCAGGTATCCGAGCGCGAACACGATCGTCAGGTAGAACAGGATCAGCCACCAGCGCGGCAGCGGCTGATTGCGCTCGCGGAGGTTCTCGTCCCAGACGTGGTCCAGGGTGTCCTCGGCGCCCTTGTTCGGGTCACCCTGCTTGGCCGACCAGGTGATCAGCCACCAGCAGCCGAGAATGCTGGCGAGCGTGAGCACGATCACCAGCCAGTGCATCGGGTTGCTCATTTGACGTCCTCTCGCGTGGGTTCGGCCGGCGCGTCGTCTTCCAGCGGCAGCCGCGCGGCGCGCTCAAAGTCCGCGTGCCGCCGCTTGCCGTAGGCCCAGATCACCAACCCGATGAAGGCGACCAGCGCAACCAGCGTCACGATGCCGCGAAACGTGCCAAGATCCATCGTTATTTCCTCCCGCGCCCGAGGCCTTGCAGGTACGCGATCAGCGCGTCCATCTCGGTCTTGCCGGCGACCTGATCCGCGGCGGCGCCGATCTGGGCCTCCGAATACGGGTGTCCCAGCTTGGTCTGCGCGCGCATTCGCGCCGCGACCACCGTACCGTCGACCTCCCGTTCGGTCAGCCACGGAAATCCGGGCATGTTCGACTCCGGCACCAGGTCCCGGGGCGCGATCAGGTGCAGGCGCTGCCATTCGTCGCTGTAGCGGCCGCCGACGCGGGCCAGGTCGGGCCCGGTGCGCTTGGAGCCCCATTGGAACGGGCGGTCATAGACGTACTCATCGGCGGTGGAGTACGCCCCGTAGCGCTCGGTCTCGGAGCGGAACGGGCGCACCTGCTGCGAATGGCACACGTAGCAGCCCTCGCGCACGTACACGTCGCGGCCGGCCAGGGCCAGCGGCGGATACGGCTCGATGCCGCTCGACGGGGCCTCGGACTTGACCTGGACCATCAGCGGGATCAACTCGGCGATGCCGCCGATGCTGACCGCGAGCGCGACCAGGATCGCCATCAGGCCCACGTTGCGTTCGACTTTTTTGTGACTCATTGCTAGCCCCCTACCCCGCCGGCTGCAGCACCGGGTTTCGGACCGGGCCCTTGACCGCGATGGTCTTCCAGACGTTGTACGCCATCACGAACATCCCGGTGAGCACCAGCACCCCGCCCAGGAACCGGATCAGGTAGTACGGATAGGTCGCGTTGAGCGACTCGACGAAGGTGTAGGTCAGGGTGCCGTCGTCGTTGGTGGCCCGCCACATCAGGCCCTGCATCACGCCGGCGATCCACATCGAGGCCACGTACAGCACGATGCCGATGGTCGAGATCCAGAAATGGACGTCGATCAGCCGGGTGCTGTACATGGCCTGAAGTCCGTAGAGCCGAGGGATCAGGCAGTACAGCGCCCCGACGGACATCATCGCGACCCAGCCCAGCGCGCCGGAATGGACGTGGCCGATGGTCCAGTCGGTGAAGTGCGACAGCGCGTTGACCGTCTTGATCGACATCATCGGGCCCTCGAAGGTCGACATGCCATAAAACGACAGCGACACGATCATGAACTTCAGGATCGGGTCCGAGCGCAGCTTGTGCCACGCGCCGGACAGGGTCATGATCCCATTGATCATGCCACCCCAGGACGGGGCCAGCAGCACCAGCGAGAACACCATCCCCAGCGACTGCGCCCAGTCAGGCACGGCTGAATAAAGCAGATGGTGTGGTCCGGCCCACATGTAGATGGAGATCAGGGCCCAGAAATGGACCACCGACAGCCGGTAGGAGTAGATCGGGCGGTTGGCCTGTTTGGGCACGTAGTAGTACATCATCCCCAGGAACCCGGCAGTCAGGAAAAAACCGACCGCGTTGTGGGCGTACCACCACTGCACCATCGCGTCGACGACCCCGGCGTAAAGGGGATAGGAATGCGTCAGCGAGGTCGGAA
>JBFJNB010000156.1:0-6328 GCA_041633655.1 Lysobacterales bacterium
CCCGGACACTCATGCCGCCCCACCCTCCTGGCTCCAGCCGAGCCGCTCGCAATGCAGCATCGCCAGCCGATTGGCGGTGCTTTGCCGGCACAGCGGGTCCAGGAAATAGTAACGCTCGGCCTGCTCCACGACCCATTTCGGCTCGCGCCACGCGGCGCGCACGGTGAACTGGGTCAACGCCTCGCGCTCCGCCTCGTCGAGCCAGTGCCAGCGCAGTCGCAGCCATGGAAACAGCTCGGTGAACGAGCGGGTCTCGTTCGGCCCGGTGTGCAGGGCACGCTCCAGCGCGTGGTGAAACTCGGCGTCGTTGTGGTGCAGCCGCGCCTTGGTCACCACGATTGCGACCCATCCGGGCGCCCAGGTCGGGCGGCGCGCGGTGACCCAGCGGAAGTCCTCCAGCGCGGCCTCGAGCGCGGCGCTCTCGCCGTCGGGCCCGGCCGCACTGGAAGCCTGTATCAGCGCGAGTCGCCCGCGCAGATATCGGCTGGCCGGGATCAGGTTCGGCGCGGCCGCCTCGATCCGCTCCGCGAGCGTCGTGCTCACCGGACCGCCCCCGGAGCGTTTCAGCGCCTCGTCGGCCAACGCCAGCTTGGCGTGCCGGTAACCCAGCGTCAGGCAGGCCGCGGCGAGCGCGACGCAGGCTAGCCCGGATATTGCAGGAGTTCCACTGGGCGTTTTCAATTTTCTCGGTTCAGTCGGATCAGCGGCGCTGTTCCATGTAGCCGTAGCTGGAGTAGTAGCCGCTGCCATAGTGGCTGTATTTGCCATAATAGCGGCCGGTGCGATGCTGGACGTAGTTGATCACCGCGCCAATCACGTGCGCCCCGACCCGCTGCAGACGCTTCATGCCCGACTGGGCCGCCTGCACCGGGGTCGAATCGGCGCGGATCAGATAGATCACCGAGGTGGCGAGCTTCGACAGCACCATCGCGTCGCTTACCGCGAGCGCCGGAGCGCAGTCGATCACCACGTAGTCGAAGCGCTCGGCGAACTGATCCAGCGCATGGCTGAACTTCTGCGACGACAGCATTTCCAGCGGATTGGGCGGCACCACGCCTGCCGGCATCATTCGCAGGTTGTCGCAGTCGTCCAGACGATGGATGCAGTCCTTGAGCGGCGCCTCGCCGGAGATGAACTGGGACAGTCCTTTGACGTCGGTCTGCTGGCCCAGCGCGCGGGCCACGGTGGGCCGGCGCATGTCGGCGTCGATCAGCAGCACCTTTTTCATTTCGCCGATCGCCCGTGCGAGGTTCATCGAAAGGGTCGTCTTGCCCTCTCCCGGGACCGACGAGGTCACGACCAGGACGCGGCGCTTTTCGTCCAGAGCCGACAGCAACACCCCGGTGCGCACGGTGCGAATCGCCTCGGCGAATACCGTTTTCTGGTCCTCGGAGAAGCTGCGCAGCGGCGACAGATCGGTCCCGCCAACGGTCTTCAGGCGCGGCAGCACCCCGAGCACCGGAATCCCGAGCCGGCGCTCGACGTCCTCGGCGTCCTTGAGCGTGTTGTCCAGATGCTCGAGCAGGAACGCAAGGCCGATGCTGGCCATCAGTCCCAGCAGGAACGCGATGCTCAGAGCCCGGCGTTTGTTTGGTTTGAATGGCGTCCCGGGCGCGCGCGCGTACTCGACGATGCGCGCGTTGGCGGTACGCAAGTCGCCGCTGGCCGACGTGCTCTTGAACTGGGTCAGGAACTGTTCGTAGACCTCGCGGTTCTTGTCCGCCTCGCGGCGCAGCGCCTCGAGCCGGAACTCCTTGCGATCGATGTCGCGCAGTTGCGCCTTGACCGTGTCGATCTCGCGCTCGGCCGACTCCTCGGCGGCCAGCGCCGTCTGGTAGTCGCGGTGCAGGGTGTTGACCGCCACGTCGATCTGGCGACCCAGCGCGGATTGCGCGGACGTCAGCTCCGAGCGCGCCGAGATCATCTTCGGGTGCTTCGGGCCGTAGCGCTCCGACAGCTCCTCGACCTTGCGCAGCGCACTCTGATGGGCGGCGTTGGCCGTCTGCACCAGGCCCTCGCCCCCGACGACCGGCAGCAGGCTGAGCGGGTCCCCCTGGATTCGGGATTCCTGGACCCGGTCGAGTCGGATCTGGGCTTCGACCCGGGCGCGCTGGGCCGCCCCCAGCTTCTCGGTCGCCAGGGTCAGTTGCCGGTTAGCGAAGCTGTCGACCCCCTCGACATCGATCAGCTCCTGCTGGTCGAGATAGTTCTGAACCAGTTGCTCGGAGGATTCCCATTTCTCCTTCAGCTCGACCAGCCGATCGGTCAGGTAGTCGGTCGCCGCGGTGGTCATTTCCTCGCGACCCTTCAGGTTATCCTCGATGTAAGCTTCGGCCACCGCATTGGCCAGGTTGGCTGCTTCGCGCGGATCGGCGCTGACGAAGCTGACGTCGACGAGCTGGCTGTCGCGGCGCGGGTTGACCCCGATGCCGCCGACCACCCAGCCAACGGCACCCTCGTAGCGCTGCTGCGGGGTCGGCGTCGCGGGCGGCGGAAACCACTCCTCGGGAAGCAACTGCTTCCACGAAAAGCCAGTGGGCTTGGCGGGTTCGGCGGCGCGCGGGCGGTCGAGCCCGAGCTTGTCCACGACACGCTCGCCGATCGCCCGCCGCTTGATCAATCCGTACTGGGTTTGATAGTAGAGCCAGTGGTCGGTGAACGCGGCGTAAGGGTCCTGCACCGGCGAAAACTGCACCGGGCTGCGCTCGATCAGCAGCGTCGCGGTGGCGCGGTAGATCGGCGTCTGCCGGTACACGAACAGAGCCGCGATCAGGGTCACCAGAATGGTCAGGCCGCCGATCGCCCATTTGTGCTTCGCGATCGTGTGCCAGACCGCGCGGATATCGAACCCGCCTGGCTCGTCCTCGATGACGCTGGCCAGCGGTTCCGACAGGCGCGGATCCTGCATTAGGAGACAACCTGCATTAGCAAAAAACCTGCATCAAAAGAAGCTCTGCTGGATCGTCAGCGTGTCGCCAGGGCCGATCGGATGGTCCAGATCGACCCTCACCGACTGGCCGTCGGTGCTTGCCTCCGACACCAGGAAGATCTTGCGCGCGGACGCCCGATCGGTCATGCCGCCGGCCAGCGAGACCGCCTTGCGCACCGTCATGCCGGGGTCGTAGGCGAACGCGCCTGGATTGCGCACCTCTCCGTTGACGTAAAACGGACGGTACTCGGCGATGGTCACCGACACCTTCGGGTCGATCAGGTAATCTCCTTTGAGACCATCGTGGATCTGTTGCTGCAGCTCACGGGTGGTCAGACCGGCCACCTGCAGTTCGCCCAGAAACGGATACGAAATCGTCCCCCGATCGCCGACCTTGATCCTGGGCGAAAGATCCTGCTCGCCGAAGACCTCGATTGCGACCATGTCACCGGCACCGATGCGATGCTCGAACGCCCCCTGGGCGGTGGTGGTGCCGGTCCAGATCAGCGCAAAAATCACCAAGAACCTCATCAAAACTCCATCCTCCGGGGCCGCCGCCTGCTCCCGTGCCCGGCGTGCCTTTCAATTAACGACGCTCCTATCGACCCCGTCACCGCGCAAAGGTGCCGCGCCGAAGCGCCGCAAACCGTCCCTGAAACATATTTTAACCCGAGATTGGCCCGGCGGCCGGATCGGTCGCTACCGGCTCAATTCGAGCGTGAGCAGGAACTCATTGCGTTCGTAGTTGAATTCGGGAATCGTGGAATCGCGATCGTAGTGGCGGTAGGCGGCGCCCAGAATCAGCCACGGACGCCACTGGTAGTCGGCCGAGATCCCGAAGGCCACGAGGTCGTCATCGCGAGGTCCCGGACGGAAGTCCTCGTCCAGAAAGGACACGTCTATCGCGGTCATGAACCGCGGGCGCCACAGGTGCCGCCACGAAACCGCCGTTTCCTCCCGCACCAGCAACTGACTGGCGCCGAACGCCTCGTCGGTCTCGCGGCGGGTGGCCAGATCGACCTGGGTGCGCTCCAGCGGGCGCCAGGATGCACCGACCTCCCAATACGTCCCGGTGTATCCGTCCAGCAGCGGGTCGTCGAAGTCGCGGTCGACCCGGCCGATCACCGCGCGGCCTTCGCTGGCGCCGGTTGCCTGCCAGCGCAAACCCACGCCGTAGGCTGTCTCGTCGCTGTCGCGGTTGGCTGAATCGTAGTCGATCTCGCTGTGCCTGACCTCGGCCAGCAGCGAGGTCTTGGCCGCCACCCGCAGGTAGAACGTCGCGCCGTAGCCGAACCGTTCGTGATCGCCCGCCCGGGTCAGGGTCCGGTTGTTGACGTAATCGACTTCCTCGTAGGCCGCGTTGAGTTCGAGGCGGCCGCGCGCCCCGTCGGCGCCAAACCCGTACATCCCGGCGAGTCCGAACAGGTCGTATTCGTCCACGTCGTCGTCGATCAGCCCGGGCTCGAATTCCTGCAGGCCTTCCCCGCGGCGATCGTGGCCGCGCTCGTAGCGCCCGTCGAACTGCAGCGCCGACCGCGCCGTGGGGCGGTAGTCCCAGGTTCCGAGCAGGTGGTGATCGAAGTAATCGTCGCGCGAGGTTTCCTCATACTCGGCGTAGTCGATGCCGTATTCGAGGGAAAAAGTGCTGGCCCCGGACCCGGTTTCCAGCCGCAGCGCCGGGGAGATCAGGTAGAAGAACGAGTCGATTTCGTTGTCGGCGGTCAGCGCAATGTTGTCGTCGTAGCCGATCGACAGGCCGACAGTGGGGTAAAGCGTCCACGAGCCCAGCGAAATGCCGGTCTCTTGAGCGGCGGCTGTGGAGCCAAGCAGAAAAAGCGCAGCCGCGCTGAGAACACTCCTTTTCACTCGCCGTCGCACCCCTGTGTTGCCCCCGCATGCGTAACCCCGCCGCGCCCCCGCGCGTTCGGGCGCCGCGTCACGCTCGCGTTGGCTTATTATTCATTAGTCAATGATTTTAAAGACTTTCGGCGCTTATTAGAAGGAAATTGTACAATTTTTCACGTTTCCGCACCGTGCCCGAGCGGCAGCGCGGCCGCAATCCATCCCAGCCCCAGAGCCACCGTCAGGTAGGCCGCGTTGGCCGGAATGTGCAGGTTGAAGTCGACCGCACTGTGCAGCAGGTAGGCCACCCCGACCATGGTCACGCCGAATCCGGTGCCCCGCATCAGCGGATCGCGCCGCCGGCGCTGCGCCGCGAGCGCCGCGGCCAGCGAGGTTAGCACGAAAACGCCGAGCGGTAGCACACCGATCATGCCGTATTCGAGCAGCAGTTCGAAATAATCGTTGTGCGCGTGGTCGAACGAAGCCACCGTGTCCTGGGCGCGGAAGGCCGGATAGACCACCTCGAAACTGCCGCCGCCGGAGCCGAGCCAGCGGCGTTCCCGCCAGGCCTGAAGCGTCTCGCGGTCGACGTCCAGCCGGCCCTGATCGCGGTATCGGGCGGTCGATTCGTCATAAGTTCCGGTCTGCTGGATCCGGTGCACCACCCGCTCGAATCCGAA
Organism: Lysobacterales bacterium; assembly: GCA_041633655.1. Classification (GTDB taxonomy): domain Bacteria; phylum Pseudomonadota; class Gammaproteobacteria; order Xanthomonadales; family SZUA-38; genus JBFGYD01. The sequence goes on from JBFJNB010000156.1 coordinate 5,452, forward strand.
CCAGGTGCCGATCACCACCACGTCGATCGCGATCAGGCTGCCGATCAGCACCAGCATCGGGCGCGGCGCCTTGGTCAACAGCACCAGTCCAAGCCCGCCGGCCACCAGCAGGCTCAGGAAGAACGCCAGATTGCCCATCCGCGAGTGCGTCAGCACCAGCGCGACGACCATCACCGCAAGCGCGATCCGCAGCCGCATCTTGGGGCCCATGATCCAGCGGACCACCTCGCGCAGGCGCGTACGGGCGTCCCCGGCTCCGGTGCGGGAACGGATCTGCGACAGCAGCAGACCAATGCCCAGCCCGAGGCAGATCTCCAGCAGGCCGGCGAAATGGTTGCGGTTGACGTAGGTGCCGGTGGCCAGACCTCGATTGTGCGTCTTCTCGTGCAGGAAGCCCCATTCGGCCCCGCTCAGCGTCATCAGGCTGCCGTACACGGCTTCCACAAAGCCGACCGTCACCAGCAGGTAGAGCGTGATTCGCAGCCGGTGGTGGCTCGACACCAGCCGCAGTGTCAGCACGAACAGTGCGGCGTAGAACAGGGTCTGCAGCAGCGCGAGCAGGCTCGCGTAGGGGTCGACCGAAATCGTGCTCCAGCCCGTGATCCAGCCCTGTGCCCCGTCCAGCCCCGGCAGCGGGACGATCTGGATCAGCCCGAACCCCGCCCACAATGACAGCCCCCACAGCGCCGGGCGTGCTGCTCGCAGCACCGTGCGGCTTCGCTCTGAAGGGGTCGCGAGCAGCGCCGCGGCCAGCAGCAGCAGCGCGATCCCCGCAGCCGGCAGCCACAGCCATTCGCGGTTGCTCGCCAGCGGCAGCGGCAGCCACGCGAGCAGCGCCAGATAACCGGCAAAGGTCAGGCGCTGCCGGCCGGGGCGC
>JBFJNB010000157.1:0-6313 GCA_041633655.1 Lysobacterales bacterium
CCGAGCTGCTCGCGAAGGAGCCGCGCGTGCGCATCTACCAATGCGCGAGCGGCGCAGACAATCCGCTGACGATCGGGGCATTGCGCGAACATGTCGTCCGACTCGCCAGAGCGAAGCCCGATCGCTTCCCGCGCCTGTTCGCGCGCCGCCGCGCTGCTCGCCTGCGCATTCTGTGGCCACCGGTGTTTCGGGTGCTGGCGTTCTCTACCGAGCTGGCCCTGCGCGCTGCCGATGCCCTGGCCGTGGCGGTCGGCCGGCGGGGTCAGCGCGCGCCGCGCTTCCGCCGTCTGCGCGAGCTGGTGGCACTGTATGCGTTCTATGCCGCCCCGAACTATGTGTTCTGCAACCGCCGTCTGCGCGCGCTGCACGCCGCGCTCCCGGCGGAGCACCGCCACCGGGTCCCGGTCGACGTGGCGGGTCTGGACTGGAAGGTCTACATCGAGGAAGTGCACATCCCCGGCCTGCACCGCTTCGCGTTGAAAGGCGCGCCAGAGCGCGAGAGCGCCGCCACGTTCGACGCGGCGGTCGAGCCGGTCGCTTGACGCGATCGATCGTTCCGCTGGCGACGGCGGCCGGGATACCGGTGTACTTGAACCCGTCCCGGCGTTGGGCGAGAATTCCGCGCTTGACTTAACCGGGCGCGCCCCGGCCTTCCAGACAACAAGGACCAATCTCGGAGATGCCCGATCGAAAGCAACTCGCTGACGCGGTTCGCGCGCTCAGCATGGACGCCGTTCAAGCCGCCAACAGCGGTCACCCGGGGATGCCGATGGGGATGGCCGACATCGCCGAGGTGCTGTGGAATGACTTCCTGAAGCACAACCCGAACAACCCCGAGTGGCCGGATCGCGACCGGGTGGTGATTTCCAACGGCCACGGCTCGATGCTGCTGTACTCGGTCCTGCACCTGACCGGCTACGCGCTGCCGATCGAGGAGCTGAGAAACTTCCGCCAGCTCCATTCGAAGACCGCCGGCCACCCGGAGGCGGCCGAGACCCCGGGGGTCGAGACCACGACCGGCCCGTTGGGCCAGGGGCTCGCGAACGCGGTCGGGATGGCGCTGGCCGAGAAGCTGCTGGCCCAGCGCTTCAACCGGCAGGGGCACGCGATCGTCGATCACTTCACCTACGTGTTCGCCGGCGACGGCTGTCTGATGGAGGGGATCTCGCACGAGGCCTGCTCGCTGGCCGGCACGCTGGGACTGGGCAAACTGATCGTCGTCTACGACGACAACGGGATCTCGATCGACGGCGAGGTGCGCGACTGGTTTACCGACGACACCCCATCGCGCTTCCGCGCCTATGGCTGGGGCGTGATCCCGAACGTCGACGGCCACGATCCGGACGCGGTCAGGGCCGCGCTGGAACAAGCCCGCGCCGATCAGAGCCGGCCCACGCTGATCTGCTGTCGCACCGTGATCGGCCGCGGGGCGCCGAACAAGCAGGGCACCGCGGATACCCACGGGGCGCCGCTGGGCGCCGATGAAGTGGCCGCCGCGCGGGTCCAGTTGGGGTGGACCCACGCCCCGTTCGAGATCCCCGACGAGATCTACCGCGGCTGGGATGCCCGCGCGCGCGGGGGCGACGCCGAAGCCGAGTGGCGGGGACGCCTGGACGCCTACGCTAGCGAATTTCCGCGGGAGGCGGACGAGCTGAAGCGGCGCCTGGCCGGCAAGCTGCCCGCGGAATGGGCCGAGCACGTCGCCGCCTATATCGCCGACGCGCAGGCCCAGGGCGCAAACGTCGCGAGCCGTAAGGCCTCCGGCATGGCGCTGGAGGCGATCGGGCCGCTGCTGCCGGAGCTGATCGGCGGCTCGGCCGACCTGACCGGTTCCAACAACACCCGCTGGAGCGGCTCGGTCAGCGTCAACTCGGGCGACGAGGGCAACTATATCTACTACGGCGTGCGCGAGTTCGGGATGAGCGCGATCGCCAGTGGCCTGGCGCTGCACGGCGGGTTCGTCCCCTACGCCGGTACTTTCCTGGTGTTTTCCGACTACGCGCGCAACGCGCTGCGGATGTCGGCGCTGATTCCGACCCACGCGATCTGGGTCTACACCCACGATTCGATCGGGCTCGGCGAGGACGGGCCGACCCACCAGCCGATCGAGCATTTGGGCGGGCTGCGGATGATGCCGAACCTGGCCCTGTGGCGGCCCTGCGACACGGTCGAGACCGCGGTCGCATGGCAGGCCGCAATCGAACGCAACGAAGGTCCTACCGCGCTGGTGCTGTCGCGCCAGGGCCTGCCCCACCAGCACCGCGATCCCGACCAGGTCGCCGCGATCGCGCGCGGCGGCTACGTGCTGCTCGAATCGCAGACCGGCGCGCTCGATGCGATCGTGATCGCGACCGGGTCCGAGGTCGGTATCGCAATGGATGCCGGGCGGGAACTGAACGCCGCGGGCGTGGGCGTGCGAGTGGTGTCGATGCCGAGCACCCAGGCGTTCGATGCGCAACCGCTGGAATACCGCGAGGCGGTGCTGCCGCGCCACACCCGCGCCCGGATCGCGGTCGAGGCGGCGACGCCGGACTACTGGAGGAAATACGTCGGTCTGGACGGCGCGGTGGTCGGGATCGACCGCTTCGGCGCGTCCGCGCCGGCGAAGGACCTGTTCCGTGAGTACGGGTTCACGAGCGAGAACATCGCCGCCACGGTCAAGGCGGTGATCGAGAAAACTGGCTGACCGATAAGAGAAGAGTACGGAGTACCAATGGCTATCAAGATCGGAATCAATGGTTACGGCCGGATCGGCCGCAACATCCTGCGCGCGATCCACGAATCGGGGCGCCGCGACGAGTTCGACGTGGTCGCGATCAACGACCTGGGCGACCCGCAGACCAACGCGCACTTGACCCAATACGACACCGCCCACGGCCGCTTCCCCGGCACCGTGGTCGTGGACGGCGACGACCTGGTCGTCAACGGAGACCGGCTGCGTGTGCTGGCCGAACGCGATCCGTCCAAGCTGCCGTGGCGCGAACTCGGGGTCGACGTGGTGCTGGAATGCACCGGCCTTTTTCGCACCCGGGAAAAGGCTGCACTGCACCTGGCCGCGGGCGCCAAGAAAGTGATCCTGTCGGCGCCCGCCAGCGGCGAGATCGACGCGACCATCGTCTACGGTGTCAATCACGAGTCGCTGCGCGCCGACCACGAGGTGATCTCCAACGCGTCCTGCACCACCAACTGCCTGGCGCCGCTGGCCAAAGTGCTGCACCAGGCCATCGGGATCGAGGCCGGGCTGATGACGACGATCCACGCCTATACCAACGATCAGGTGCTGACCGACGTCTACCACAAGGACCTGCGCCGGGCGCGCTCGGCGACGATGTCGCAGATCCCGACCAAGACCGGCGCCGCCGCGGCGGTCGGGCTGGTGCTGCCGGAGCTGAACGGCAAGCTCGACGGCTTCGCGATGCGGGTGCCGACGATCAACGTCTCGGTGGTGGACCTGACCTTCACCGCTTCCAAGCAGACCAGCGTCGACGCGGTCAACGCGGCGGTCCGGGCCGCGGCCGAGGGCGAGCTGGAGGGCGTGCTCGGCTACAACGAGCTGCCGCTGGTGTCGATCGACTTCAACCACTCGCCGCTGTCATCGGTGTTCGACGCCGGGCTGACCAAGGTGCTCGGCGGGCGGCTGGTCAAGGTGCTGTCGTGGTACGACAACGAGTGGGGCTTTTCGTGCCGGATGCTCGACACCGCCCAGGCGCTCGTGAACGCGCGCTGATCCGATGCCCGTCAAGCGTATGCAGGACCTGGACCTGCACGGCCAGCGAGTGCTGATCCGCGAGGATCTGAACGTGCCGCTGGCCGACGGGAAAGTCACCAACGACGCGCGCATCCGAGCGGCGCTGCCGACGCTGCGGGCCGCGCGCGACGCCGGTGCCCGGGTGCTGGTGATGTCCCACCTCGGGCGCCCGAAAGAAGGCGAGTTCGACGAGGCCGCGTCGCTCAAGCCGGTGGCCGAGCACCTGAGCGGGCTGCTGGGCACACCGGTGCCGCTGGCCCGTGACTGGCTGGACGGGGTCGCGGTCGGGCCCGGCGAGGTCGTGCTGTGCGAGAACGTGCGCTTCAACCAGGGCGAGAAGTCCGACGACGAGCAGTTGGCGCGGCGGATGGCGGCAATGTGTGACGTGTTCGTGATGGACGCGTTCGGCACCGCGCATCGGGCCCAGGCCTCGACCCACGGGGTCGCCAAGTTCGCGCCGGTCGCCTGCGCCGGCCCGCTGCTGGCGGCCGAGCTGGAGGCGCTCGGAAAGGCGCTGGAGGCGCCGGCGCGGCCGCTGGTCGCAATCGTCGGCGGGGCCAAGGTGTCCGGCAAGCTGACCGTGCTGGAGGCGTTGAGCGCGAAGGTGGATCAGTTGATCGTCGGCGGCGGGATCGCCAACACCTTCATCGCCGCGGCAGGCCACCCGGTCGGGAAGTCCCTTTACGAGCCCGACCTGGTGGGCGAGGCCGCGCGGCTGATCGCCGCGGCCAGGTCCGCGGGCGGCGAGATCCCGGTGCCCGAGGACGTGGTGGTCGCGACCGCGTTCGACGCGGGCGCCGAGGCCACGGTGAAGGCGGTCGGGGAGGTGGGCGACGAGGAGATGATTCTGGATATCGGCCCGCAAACCGCCGAGCGCCTCGCGGGGATGTTGCGCAGCGCCGGTACCATCGTCTGGAACGGGCCGGTGGGCGTGTTCGAGATCGATCAGTTCGGCAACGGCACCCGGATCATCGCCGAGGCGGTCGCGGCCAGTCCCGCCTTTTCGATCGCCGGCGGCGGCGACACCGTGGCCGCGATCGACAAGTACGGGATCGCCGATGAGGTGTCCTACATTTCGACCGGCGGCGGCGCATTTCTGGAGTTCCTGGAGGGCAAGAAGCTGCCGGCGGTGCGGGTGCTGGAAGAACGCACATCCGCGTGAGGTGGTCGTGCGTGCTGTTCGACCTGGACGGGACGCTGATCGACTCGGCACCCGGCATCCTCCGGTGCATCCGGCACGCCTTCGACGTGATCGGGCGCTCGCGGCCCGCCGACGATGTGCTGCACCAGTGGATCGGTCCGCCGCTGAACGATACGTTTCGAGCCTACTTCGACGGTGACGACGAATTGGCCGCGCGCGCGGTGAAGGCCTACCGGGCGCGCTATGCCGACGACGGCTGGCAGGAGTGCCGGCTGATCGACGGGGTCGATCCGCTGCTCGAGCGGCTGAATGCAACCGGGGCGCGGAGCTACGTCGTGACCTCGAAGCCGGCGGTGATGGCGCGGCGGATCGTCGCGCATCTCGGCCTGGAGACCCGCTTCGAGCGGGTCTGCGGTTCCGAGCCCGACGGCAGCGGTGCCGCCAAAACCAGACTGATCGCCACGCTGCTGGCCGACGCCGCGCTGGCCCGCGAATCGGCGGTGATGATCGGCGATCGCCGCCATGACGTCGAGGGCGCGCGCGCCAATCGAATCGCCGCGCTCGGCGTGACCTGGGGCTACGGGTCGCCGGAGGAGTTGGAGGCCGCCGGGGCCGACGCGATCGCGGCCTCGCCGTACGCGCTGGAACGACTTATTTTGAACTGAGTTTGAACTACAATGAGCGGCGCTCGAATCAAGGGCGCGCGCCCGCGGAGGACGATAAGCAATGAACCCGGAAAAATTGACCGAAACCGCCCAGGCGATGGTGGCCGAGGGCCGCGGCATCCTGGCCATCGACGAAAGCTCCGGCACGATCAAGAAGCGCTTCGACCTGATCAAGCTGGAAAGCACCGAGGACAACCGCCGCGACTACCGTCAGATGCTGCTGACCACGCCGGGTCTGGGCGAGCACATTTCCGGAGCGATCCTGTTCGACGAAACCCTGCGCCAGTCGACCCGCGAGGGCAGGCGCTTGGTCGAGGTGATGCGCGAGGCCGACATCCTGCCCGGGATCAAGGTCGACACGGGCGCCCATCCGCTGGCCGGTCATCCGGGCGAGAAGATCACCGAGGGCCTGGACGGGCTGGCCGCCCGGCTGGAAGAGTACCGCGGGCTGGGGGCCGAGTTCGCCAAGTGGCGCGCGGTGATCACGATCGGCGACGGCATTCCGACCACCACCTGCATCGATTCCAACGCGCACGCCCTGGCGCGCTACGCGGCGCTGTGCCAGGCCGCCGACATCGTGCCGATCGTCGAGCCCGAGGTGCTGATGAACGGCCCGCACGACCTCGACACCAGCTACGAGGTCACCGAGGCGACCCTGAAGGCGCTGTTCGCGGCGCTGTACGACCACAGCGTGCTGCTGGAAGGCTGCGTGCTGAAGGCCAGCATGGTGATCTCGGGCGACAAGTGCGCCGAGCAGGC
>JBFJNB010000158.1:0-6291 GCA_041633655.1 Lysobacterales bacterium
CGCCGGCCCGGGCCCGGGCAACGCCTCGCCCGGTGTGCTCGTGCGCGGCCAGCTCCCGGGCCAGGGTTGGCCAGTCGATCGGATGGGAGTCGTCCCGCACACCGTATTCGCGGCCGACGAAGAACGGGCCGTGCCAGGTCCGCTCGCCGCGGATGTCGACGTCGGCCAGCCAGAACGAGCCGACTGGCGCATCCACCGTGGTGCGGTAACGGCGCCCGTGTGATGGCCCGAGGGCTTCGCCCAAACCGCCGGTCGCGCGCCGCTCCAGGTTCCCACCGGGGCCGGCGGCGTACAACTCGAAACCGGCGTGTGCGGCCTCGATCGCGGTTTCCCATTCGATCACGGTGCGCCCGCCGTCAGGAAACGAGGACACGTGCTTCAGCGATACCGGCGTGGTGTCTCCGAACGAGCACGGCTGCTCGGGCGTCTGGCTGACCCCGGGGCACGGCTGGCTGAAGTCCTTCTGCAGCGGGTTCTGGTTCGATGCGCTGGTCGAGAAAAACAGGTTGAACGGCGTGTCGGGGCACAACTGCTGCACCCCGGAGGCATTGACGAACGCGATCAGCGGCACCTGCACGTCGAGGTAATACTCGCCGGTGCCGTCGCCGATGTTGATCACGCGGGTAGGGGAGGTCGCGCAGGCGCCCGAGGCGGTGGTGGTGTTGCACGCGCGGTAGACGTTGCGCAGCGCGGTGGTCGCGTTCGAGAGACTGTTGCTGTTCAAGTTCTCGTAGAAGATGTTGACCTGATCCGGGCTGTTGCCTCCGGCATGAGTGCCGTCGATGTCGACGTAGAACTCCTTGTACCCGTCACCATCGATATCGAACAGCACGTTCCAGTGATTCGAGGTCAGGCCCCCGTTGGTGCCCGGGTCGCCGTTCAGCCGCACCCGAAAGAAGATGAAATCGTCCTGGAAATCGGCATCGTAGCCAGCCCCGGCCGGGTTGCTGCATTGGGTGCCGGTATAGGCGGTGCCGGCATCGTAGTAACCCCAGAAGACCGACGTCGCGGGACCGCACAAACCGCCTGCCACCGGCGGATTGCAGTTGGCGGCGCTGGCGTCAGCCGCGCTGGTGGCCCCGGAGGAAATATCGGTGCGGCTCGGATTGATTCCGCCGCTGCCGGCAGACGCGTCACTGCTGGCATCTCCGTCGGCATCGCGCACGGGCTGTCCGTTGAAGGTGTAGTCGACGATCGTGAACGAGGTCCAGGCCACCGGCGGGTCGGTGACCGCGGCAAAGGCTCCCATCGCCGGCGTGCCCGCCAGCGACAATACGAGAAGCATTCGCCCGAACCCATTCATTTCATATCACGTGACCACCCCTCCCCAGAACGGTTGGCGGCACTATAAGGTGTCTGCAAGCGCGAAACCCGGAATCTCCGACCGGAGGAGTGTTTCCGGGGACCGGTGGCCGCTATTCAGCGGTGTTTGGCCACGTGCGCCGGACCGCGGAACACCGCGTTTAAAAACAATACGTTGAGGCCGTCCAGGTAGGCCCGGAAGTTCGGGTCCTCGGTAAACGCGATCACGATGCCTCCGGTTTTCTCCGGCTGCACCACCGCGAACGGCTTGTACGCGGTCTGGCGGCGATTCTCCTCCCACAGATAGCCGCTGGCGAGCAACTCGTCCGCGGCGGCGAAGCGCGCCACGTTGGCGCCCCGATCCAGCCGGATCGGGGTGTACAGGTCCTCGCCCTTCAGCAGCACGTTCACCCGCTCGGCGGCCCCGGCGCCGAGCCAGTGGTCGCGATCGACCACTGCCCGCACCAGCACCCCGGCCACCGGGTCGGGCGGCTCGCTGTCCGGGACCAGCGCGGCCCGATAGGCGGCGTCATCGGCAAGCACGGTTCCAGCGACCGTCGCCGGCGGCTCGGCGGCATCGTCCGGTTTTTCCGGCTTGGTCTCCCGATAGGCGTCCTCACGCCGGATCGAGATCAGGTCGACCGCCGGATGCGCCGCGTAGCCGACCGCATTGCCGAGGGCGATCAGCGTGCCGCCGGCGGCGACCCAGCGTTTCAGGTTTTCTGCCCCGGCGGTACCGAGGATGGCAGCATAGTCGCCGTTCGATTCGGGCAGGATCAGCACGTCGAAGCGGGTCAGATCCGCCTCGGCCAGGGTGCGGGTCCGGATCGGCGTCACCGGATAGCCGAACTGGCGCTCCAACACGAACCGCGTGTTGCCGGCCGCATAGCTCCCGGTCGGCTCGTCCCAGGCCAGCGCGATTTCGGGCGCGATCAGCTCGACCACATTCTCGCTGCCAAAACTCGGTCCGTCCTCGACCCAGGAGTCGTTGACGCCCACGACCTCGGCGCCGGTTTCACGCGCGAGCGTCGCCAGCTTCGCGCCGAGTTCGGGATCGGAATCAGCCTTCAGAATCAGGGTGCCGGCCGGATAGCGGCGCCCGCCATGGGTGAAGGCGCGGTCGCTCGAACGCACCTCGATCCCGCCGCTCAGCGCCCGGGCCAGCAGGCGGCCGGCGGCCAGCGTGCCCCAGGGGACCAGGTAGGCGACCTCGGCGCCCGCGCCCACGACGCGCCCCGGGCGCAGCAGCGCGTCGGACGCCGGTTCAAAACCGCCGCCGACCGGGCGGTCGCAGGTTCCCAATGGCACGTTAAACATCAGCGGCAGCGACCACGCGGTGACGTCGTAGATCTCGTCTTCGAGATCCTTCGCCCGCCGCCGCTCCTGCTCGGCCACGAAGCCCTCCTCCATGTCCACCTGGGGGTCGAGCAGGGTGCGGATCAGGCGCCCGGCCGGCTGCGCCAGCGCGATCGCATAGCTGCCGGCCGGGTAATCCGTACCGCAAGCCGAAAACGGCGCCTGGGCCCGGCGCACCGCAACCCCCTGCCGGGTCAGGATTCCGGCGAGCTTGTCGGCCGCACTGGGATCGGGGCCGGCATCGAGCAGGTATTCGCGCGGGCCGCGCCGATCCGCCGCGCTCGCGCTTTTGCGATACTGGTAGAAATCGCGCAGCAGTTTCTCGCGGTTGCGCGCCACCGTCTGGGCGGTGGCCAGCGAGGTCAGGAAGTGGTTGCGCACCGACTCGCGGTAGCTCAGTTCGGCGCCGTCGGCGCGCCGGATCACCAGACCCCCGACCGAGGCCTGCTCGTAGGTCATCGCGATCGCGCCGTAATAAGCCGGCCATGACGCGCCGTAGCCGGGGTAGAACGCGTCGTAGACCTCGCGGGTGAAGTAGTCAATCCCGAAACGGTCGAACCAGCGCGCGTTGTTGCGCCCGAACAGCTCCAGGTTGGCGCGCTGCGCCGGGGCCAGGTGCGGGTTGTACGGGACCGCGTCGGGGGCGAAGAAATAGCTCGAATCCGGGCCCATCTCGTGCAGGTCTACAAATACCAGCGGGTACCATTTCCGGAGCGCCGCGACATGGCCGACGGTCTCGGGCTGGGTCAGCGCCAGCCAGTCGCGGTTCAGATCGAACAGATAGTGGTTGACCCGTCCCGTCGGCCACGGCTCGTCGTGCTCGGCGGCCGCCCGCTCGGGCCGTGGTTCCAGCCCCAGCGCCTGCTCGAAGTGGCCGATGAAGCGGTCGCGTCCGTCCGGATTCTGCAGCGGATTGATGAACACCAGGGTCCGCTCCAGGATTTCGGCCACCACCTCGTCGCCGGTTGCCGCCAGCAGGTGGTACGCGGCCGAAAGCGCCGCGTCGGTGGATGAGATCTCGTCGCCGTGCACCGAGTAGGCCAGCCACACCGAGCCCGGGGTGCTCGCGATCAGCGCCTCGGCGCGCTCATCGTCGATGCCGGCCGGGTCGGCCAGCGCCTGCATCGCGCGCTCGAAATCCCCGAGCGCGGCGATGTTCTCAGGCGACCCGATCACCGCGTAGAACAGCGCCCGGCGCTCCCAGGTGGTCCCGTAGTCGTACAGCCGCACCTGTGCGGGCCGCGCGGTCGCCAGCGCCTGCAGGTATCGACGGGTGCCGGCCGCATCGGTGATGCGCTCGCCAGGGGCATGGCCGAGGACCTGCTGGAGCGTCGGCACCGCCGGGTCGTAGCGGACGCCGGGAGTGAATTCGAACGCGCCCGCGCCCGGCACTCCGGGTCCGAACAACATCATCAACAAGACCAGCCGGCGCATCGGCAGCCCTCCCATCGCTTCTGGCAAGAGTTGGTATTTGACCAAAAACGGGTAGCTGCGGCTATGCTTGGCCGATGCTGTTGACCTGGATCGAAAACCGGCGCCGGCGCCGGATATTGGAGCGGCGCCCGATCCCCGAGGCGGCCTGGCGCGGCGTGCGCGGGATGCCGCTGCTGGCCGGGCTCGGCGCCGAGCAGGAGGCCAGGCTGCGCGCCCAGGCCACCTGGTTTCTGAACGACAAGGACTTCTACGGCGCCGCGGGCCTCCTGGTTTCCGACGAGATGCGCCTGACGATCGCGGTGCAGGCGTGCCTGCCGGTGCTCGGGCTCGGCTACGACTGGCTCGACGGGTGGTACTCGATCTACGTCTACCCGGGCGAGTTCCGCACCCGCCGCAGCCACGTCAACCACGACGGACTGGTCGAGGAGGACTTGCGCATCCTGGCCGGCGAGGCCCAGCACCAGGGGGGACTGGTGCTGTCCTGGGCCGACGTCGAGGAGGACCTGGAGTACGGCCACGAGGGGCAAAACGTGATCATCCACGAGATCGCCCACAAGCTGGACATGCGCAACGGTGACGCGGACGGCTTTCCGCCGCTGCACTCCGGGATGGAGGCGCGCGCCTGGGAGCGGGCGATGCGTGAAGCGTTCCAGGACCTGGAAGCGCAGGAGCGCCGCGGCACCGCCCCGATCGACCCCTACGCGGCCAGCGAGCCGGCCGAGTTCTTCGCCGTCACCAGCGAGTACTTCTTTGCCGCGCCGTCGCTGCTCAAGGCACCCTACCCGGACGTCTACGCCCAGTTGGAGCGGTTTTATCGCGGTTCGGCAAGCTGAGTCGGCGCTGGATTGACGCGCCGCATGCCCACGTCCCGGCGTTCGGGTTAGAATTCGCTCTGCGGATGGATCGGTCATGCGATCCGCGACCCCAACATGGAGCGAATAATGTCACAGAAAGACGCGGCCGGAGACGGCCAAGCCACCGTCACCCTCAAGGACAACACCACCGGGCGCGAGATCGAGCTGCCCCTGCTGCACGGCCGCTGCGGCCCCGCGGTGATCGACATCCGCACGCTGTACAAGGAATTGGGCTTCTTCACCTACGACCCCGGCTTCACCGCGACGGCCAGTTGCGACTCCACGATCACGTTCATCGACGGCGAGCAGGGCATCCTGCTGCACCGTGGCTACGCGATCGAGGACCTGGCCTCCAAGAGCGACTTCCTGGAGGTCTGCCATCTGCTGCTGTTCGGCGAACTCCCTACGCCTGAGGAAAAGGCCGAGTTCGTCCACCAGGTCACGCGCCACACGCTGGTCGACGAGCAGATGGTGACCTTCTTCAAGGGTTTCCGCCGCGACGCGCACCCGATGGCGATCATGGTCGGCGTGGTCGGCGCGCTGTCGGCGTTCTACCACGACAGCCTCGACATCTGGGACCCGGAGCAGCGCCGGCTGGCCTCGCTGCGGCTGATCGCGAAGATGCCGACGATCGCCGCGATGGCGTTCAAGTACTCGCAGGGGCGACCGTTCGTGTACCCGCGCAACGACCTTGATTACGCCTCCAATTTCCTGCGCATGACCTTCGCGATCCCGGCCGAGAAATTCACCGTCAACCCGGTGCTGGCCAAGGCAATGGACCGGATTTTCATCCTGCACGCCGACCACGAGCAGAACGCATCTACCTCCACCGTGCGCCTGGCGGGCTCCTCCCAGGCCAACCCGTTCGCCTGCATCGCCGCCGGCATCGCGTCGCTGTGGGGCCCGGCTCACGGCGGGGCCAACGAGGCGGTGCTGAACATGCTGGCCGAGATCGGCAGCACCAAGCGCATCGGCGAATTCATCGGGCGCGCCAAGGACAAGAACGACCCGTTCCGGCTGATGGGCTTCGGCCACCGGGTGTACAAGAACTACGATCCGCGCGCGGCGGTGCTGAAGGAGTCCGCCCACGAGGTGCTGCACGAACTGGGCGCCGACGACGACCCGCTGCTGGCGCTGGCGATGGAGCTGGAGCGGATCGCGCTGGAGGACGATTACTTCGTCTCCAAGAAGCTGTTCCCGAACGTCGACTTCTACTCCGGGATCATCTTGAAGGCGATGGGTTTTCCGACGTCGATGTTCACGGTGCTGTTCGCGCTCGCGCGCACCGCCGGCTGGGTCGCCCAGTGGAACGAGATGATCGAGGACCCGGTGCACAAGATCGGCC
>JBFJNB010000159.1:0-6284 GCA_041633655.1 Lysobacterales bacterium
ATCACATCCTGGAGGACTTCAAGGGCCTGTTCCGGCGCCGGGAGGCGCCGCAAGCCCCGCCCGCCGCCGAGCCCGAGCGCGCCTGACCGCCGCGGCCAGCGGCTTGCGCAGCAGCGCCGGATTTCGATTCCATCGTCGGCACATCCGCCGACCATACGGCAGCCGGCCGGTCACTTCGATTGCGGGTTCAAACCGCGCTCGCCGCCGCACACGATCGCGGCGGTGCGCGGGACCCGATCCATACGCCAGGAGGGAATCGCCCAGTCCCAGAACGCGGCCACCGAGCCGATCGCAGCCGGGGGCGGGTCCTGGCCCAGGACGCGCCAGGCCGCGCGCAGCGCAGGCAACGGGGCCTCCGGATCCAGCGCCCGGGCGCCGGTCTGCTTGCTGAGCTTGTTTCCGGCGCGATTCACCGCGACCGGGATATGCGCGTATTCCGGCCGCCGGAGCCCCAGGCAGCGCTGCAGGTAGACCTGGGCCGGGGTCGAGTCCAGCAAGTCGGCACCACGCACGCTCTCGGTGATGCCCTGGTACGCGTCGTCGACGACGCAGGCCAGGTGGTAGGCGGTCAGGCCGTCGGCGCGCCGGATCACAAACGCGCCGACCGCGCGCTCCAGGTCGCACTCGACGCGGCCCTGAATCCGGTCGTCGAATTCGATCCGGCCCGCGACCCTGAGCCGCACCGAGCGCGGCTTGCGTCCGCGCGGCAGGCCATTGGCGCAGGTTCCCGGGTACACCGCCCGCCCGGCCAGGTCCCTGCGGGAGCAGCCGCAGGCGAACGCCAGATCGGAGGCGGCGAGCCGCTCGAGGGCCTCGGCGTAGGCCGGGCCACGGCTGCTCTGGTACAGCACCGGCTCGTCGGAGCGCATCCCGAAGCGCCCCAGATCCGAGAGGATTGCCTGCGCGGCACCCGCCACCTCGCGCGGCGGGTCCAGATCGTCGATCCGTACCAGCCAGATCCCGCCGACGGAGCGCGCCCGCGCGTGGCTCGCCACCGCGGCCAGCAGCGAGCCGAAGTGGAGGCGCCCGGTCGGGGAGGGCGCGAAGCGCCCACGATAATCGGTCTTGGCCATGCCAACTTCTGGGATATTGAAAATCGGCCGCCGAGGCCGAATCTGATGGTAATGAAAATCGAAACCTGGGAGCAACGTCCATGATGCGGTTGATTTTGTTTTTTGGCACCAACATCGCGGTGCTGGCGGTGGCCACGATTGCGTTCAAGATCTTCGGCGTCGAGGACCTGATCGCGCAGTCCGGGGCCCAGATCAACCTGACCGGGCTTCTGATCTTCTCCGGGATCGTCGGTTTCGCCGGGTCGTTCATCTCGCTGGCGATGTCCAAGTGGATCGCGCTGCGCTCCACCGGCGCGCACGTGATCGACCAGCCGCGCAACCGGACCGAGCAGTGGCTGATCGAGACCGTGCGCCGCCAGGCCGAGGGCGCCGGCATCGGGATGCCGGACGTGGCGATCTACGACGCGCCGGAGATGAATGCGTTCGCTACCGGGATGAAGCGCAACAACGCGCTGGTCGCGGTCTCGACCGGGCTGCTCAAGGGCATGAACCAGGATGAGGTGGAGGCGGTGCTGGCGCACGAGGTCAGCCACGTGGCCAACGGCGATATGATCACGATGGGGCTGCTGCAAGGCGTGCTAAACACCTTTGTGTTCTTCCTGTCCAGGGTTGTCGGGTTCCTGGTGGACAAGCTCGTGTTCCGCTCCGACCGCCCCGGGATCGGCTATTTCGTGGTCGTGATCGTCGCCCAGATCGTGCTGGGGATCCTGGCCAGCATGATCGCGATGTGGTTTTCGCGGCGGCGCGAATTCCGCGCCGACTCGGGATCGGCGAAGCTCGCCGGCCGCGGCAAGATGATCTCGGCGCTGGAGGCGCTCGGGCGCACCTACGGGCAGAGCACGCTGCCAGAATCGGTAGAGGCGTTCGGGATCAGCGGCCGCACCGGCGGGGGGCTGAAGCGCCTGCTGATGAGCCATCCGCCGATCGGCGAGCGAATCGCAGCGCTGAAATCTCTCCGCTGAGCTTCAATCGTCCTGGTCCGGACGCCGGTCCTTCTCGGGCAGGCGGCCGGACCGGCGCAGCGCGTCGCGCAGCAGGTACTCGATCTGCGCGTTGACCGAGCGCAGGTCGTCGTCGGCCCAGCGCCGCAGCGCGGTCAGGACTTGATCGTCGATCCGCAGCGCGAAGCCTTTCTTGGTCGGCACCTGGGCCTTCCCTTGGCGGTCAGTAGAGGCTGCCGGCGTTGATCACTGGCTTGGCGCCGTCTTCCGAGCACAGCACCACGAGGAGGTTGCTGACCATGGTCGCCTTGCGCTCCTCATCGAGGGCGACGATTTCCTGGCGGCTCAGCTCGCTGAGCGCCATTTCGACCATCCCGACCGCGCCCTCGACGATCTTCTGACGGGCCGCGATGATCGCGGTGGCCTGCTGGCGGCGCAGCATCGCGTGCGCGATCTCCTGAGCGTAGGCCAGGTGGCTGATGCGCGCCTCGATGACTTCGACACCGGCCTTGTCGAGGCGGTCCTGGATCTCTTTTTTCAGCGACTCGGCCACTTTCTGGGGGTCGCTGCGCAGCGAAGTCTCATCCTCGGCGGGCGCCTCGTATGGATACGAGGTCGCCAGATTGCGCAGCGCGGCCTCGCTCTGGATCGACACGAACTGCTCGAAATCGTCCACCTCGAACACCGCCTCGGCGGTATCGACCACTTTCCACACCACCACCGCCGCGATCTCGATCGGGCTGCCGGAGGAGTCGTTGACCTTCAACTGGCCGCTCTCGAAATTGCGGATCCGCACCGAGATGGCCTGCTTGGTGTAGAACGGGTTGGCCCAGCGCAGCCCGGGCTCGCGCGCGGTTCCCACGTAGGAGCCGAACAACTGCAGCACCTTGGCCTGGTTCGGATGGACCATGAAGAACCCGGCCCAACCGATCATGACCACGATCGCGGCCAGCGCCCACACCACGATCCAGACCGGTTTTTGCGCCAGAATTCCCTCGACCACGCCGTAGATCGCCGCCCCCTGGGCGATCAGCAGCACCACCAGCATCAGGTACCCCGATCGGACTGAAATGGTCTTTTCGCGGATCATCTCGGATCTCCATATTAAATAAATATCCAAGTGATATCACAATAATTAAAATTGGTCCACCGCGCCATAGTCCGAAAGTCAGTGACGATCTGCGGGTTTGAAAAAAAGCCCGGCGGGCGCCGGGCTTCAAAAGGGACGGAGTGGGACGAGGGAGTGGGTACGAAGTCCGTGTGGCGGGAACTTCGGTGGGCTCTCAGGCGGCCGCGGCGGTGGGCGCCGCGGCCTGGCCTGCTCCGTCCTGCGGGAAAAAACTGAGCTGCGTGCGTGCGGCGGACTCGGCACGATGCGGCTTCGCGCCTGATCCGGCGGCCATCCGCGAGAGCGTCTGGCGCCCGCGCCGGGAAACCAGTTCGAAGCACGAGCCGTCGGAGAACTGCAGCATCGCGATGCTGTCGTGCCCCCCTCCGGCGGGCCGGGTGATGACTCCGATGATGGTCTTGCCGACGATCGATTTGGGGCTGCGGATCATGCTTTCGACTCCGGTTTCGTGGGCCACGGGTGGAATTCAAACACCGCGCCTTCTCAAAACCTGAGAAATTTGATCGAGGGGGTTGACACGAGCAGATTTGTAAATAAAATTACAAATATGCTTCGAGCACCGATCCAGTGACCGCCCAGATCCTGCCCTTTTCGGCTTTCGCCGCTGCGCGACGGCGCGACGATCCGGGGTTGCGGAATCGCCGGCGGTGGCAATGAGCAACGGCGTCGGACATGCCGTCACCCGGGCGTGCGCCAGCGCGGCGATCCGGATCTTCACGCCGCTGGTGCGGATGTTCCTGCGCCACGGGATCCCCTACAAGACGGCGGCCGACTGGCTGCGCTGGTGTTACGTGGACGTGGCCACGAGAGAGTTTCCGATTCCGGGCCGCAAGCAGTCGAAGTCGCGGGTGGCGGTGATCACCGGCCTGACCCGGGTCGACGTCGACCGGCTGCAGAAGATGGCACCACCGTATGAAGCGAGCCGCTATCAGGAGTACCAGCGCGCGGCCAAAGTGCTTTCGGGGTGGGCGCGGGACGAAGAGTTTCGCGGCTCCGACGGCAAACCGCGGCGCCTGCCGTTCGACGGGGACTCGAGCTTTTCCGCGCTGGTCGAGCGCTTCTCGGGCGGCACCCCGCCGCGCGCGGTGCTGGACGAACTGGTTCGGGTGCGGGCGGTCCGGCGCTGCGACGACGGCTCGGTGGAGCTGATCAGCCCGCAGTACGTCCCGGTGAGCGGCCAAGACTCGCTCGACCACATGGACATCCTGGGCCATGCCGGTGGCGCGCTGGTCGCCACGATCGCCCACAACACCGACCCGGACTGCGTCGAGACGCGGCTCCAGGGCCAGGCGTTCAACGACAAGATTCCGGCCTCGGCGCTCGCTGAGGTCGCCGCGCACATCAAACAACGGGGTCGAGAGCTGGTATTCGAAATCGACGATTACCTGTACCAATGCGCTCGAGCCGACTCAGGGGACGGGGAACCCACGGTCGAGGCCGGCCTCGGCGTCTATTTTTTTGCCAATCCCCCGCCGGCAGACGGGGAATGAGAGGAGCACGATAATGACTATCCGATCCAAGATTTCAACCACGAGCGCCGCGGCCGGGCTGTTCCTGGCGGCGCTGCTCGGCGCGCCCGCGGCTCCGGCTCAGGTCAGCGTAACCAAGGACTTCACCGGAATATGGGACCAGCCCGAGCACGAAAGCCAGGGCTTCGTGCTGCAAATCGTGGCCCAGCCCGGCGGCACGCGGCAGGCGGTGGCCTACTGGTTCACCTATGACGACAGCGGCAACTCGTTCTGGCTGGTCGGGCAGGGCGAGGTGTCCGGCAACCAGATCGACCTGGAGTTCCTGAAGGTCACCGGCCCGACCTTTCTGGCTCCCGCCAACCCGATGCTGCGCATGACCGAGGTCTGGGGCGACGGCACGATCTCGTTCGATTCCTGCAACGAAGCGCAGGTCGAGGCACGCTCGGCCCAGGCGGTCACCGGCACCGGGCTGAACCGGTTCCGGATCACCCGGCTGGCGAACATCCACACCACCCAGTGCACCGGCGGCATCGGCGACGATCTGCCGCCGTCGGTGATGCCGCTGGAGGTGCGCATCGAGCTGGTCGGCACCGAGGCCGCGCCGGAAGCCTCCGGCCACGTGGACATCGAAATCCGGCCCGGCCGCGCCGAGTTCGAAGTCGAAGTCGAAGACCTGCCGGCGGGCGACTACTCGGTCGTCGTCGACGGAGTCGATCGGGGCACGATCACCGTGGTCGACACCGGCGACGGCTTCGAGGGCGAGCTGGAGCTGCGCAGCCCCGCCGACGAAGGCGCCGGCCTGCTGACCTTCGATCCGCGCGGCGCGCTGGTAGAGATCGTCGCCGACGGGGTCGTGTTCCTGACCTCCGACGCGATGCCCGGGGGCGGCCCGATGGTGATCGAGTTCGAAGTCGAGATCGAGCTGACCAACGCCGGCGTCTATCCGGGTGGCTCCGGTGAGATCGAGTTCGAGCAGCGCATCGACCGCACCGAGTTCAAGGTCGAGATCGAGGACGTCCCGGCCGGCGATTACACGCTGCGCGTCGGCGGCGTGGATCGGGCGGTGATCGAGGTCGTCGAGCTGATCGACGGCGGCACCGAGGGCGAGCTCGAGTTTCGCGATCCGGTCGAGCCGGGCAAGCTGCCGCTGGACTTCGACCCGCGCGGGCAACTGGTCGAGATCCTGGAGGGCGGCACGCTGATCTTCTCGGCCGAACTGCCCGACGAGAGCGACGTTGGCGGTGCCCCGGACGACGGGATGGACGATCCCGACGACGGGATGGACGACCCGGACGACGGTAACGACGATCCGGCCGACGATCCCGATCAGCCGCAGGAACAGGAGATCGAGGTCGCGCTGGCCAACAGCGGGGCGGACGCGGATGCCTCCGGACGTGCTCGCCTGCGGATCCGTCCCGATCGCACCGACTTCGACGTCGAGGTCGAGGACCTCGCCGATGGCGACTACGACCTCAGGGTGGGCGGCACCATCCGGGCCACGATCACCGTGGGCGAAGGGCAGGGCGAGGTCGAATTCCGCGATCCGGTCGAGCCCGGCAAGCTGCCGCTTGAGTTCGACCCGCGCGGGATGACGGTCGCCGTCGAGCAGGAAGGCGAGGTGTTTCTGAGCGTCGAGTTTCCGGCGCCGTGAGTTCCCGTCGCGAATGGTCCC
>JBFJNB010000160.1:0-6258 GCA_041633655.1 Lysobacterales bacterium
CGCCGCGGGTTGCGGCGCCGCCTGCGACTCATCCGCCTTCGGCTTCGTTCTTGCTCAACTGCTCCTTGAGCAGATCGCCCAGCGAGGTCGTTCCGGCCGCCGCGCTCTGGTATTCCTCCAGGGCCTCGGCCAGTTCGGCATCTTCCTTGGCCCGAATCGACAGGTTCAGAACCCGGCTCTTGCGATCGATGCCGACGAACTTGGCCTCGATCTCCTGCCCCACCTGGAGCACCTTGGTCGCGTCGTCGACTCGCTCCTTGGCGATCTCGGATGCGCGCAGGTAGGCCTCGACTCCATCTTCGAGCTCGATCAAGGCGCCGCGCGGCTCGACCTGCTTGACCACGCCGGTCACGATGCTGCCCTTGGGATTGGCCGCCATGAAGGTCGCGAACGGATCCTGTTCGAGCTGCTTGACCCCAAGCGAGATGCGCTCTCGCTCCGGGTCGACCGCGAGCACTACCGCGTCGACATCCTGGCCCTTGCGGAACTTGCGCACGATCTCCTCCCCGGCATCCAGCCACGAGATGTCGGACAGGTGCACCAGGCCGTCGATCCCGCCAGGAAGCCCCACGAAAATGCCGAAATCGGTGATCGACTTGATCGTCCCGCGCACCTTGTCGCCCTTGTTGTGGGTCGCCGCGAACGCATCCCAGGGATTGGGCTGGCACTGCTTGATCCCGAGCGAGATGCGGCGCCGCTCCTCGTCGATCTCCAGCGCCATCACCTCGATCTCGTCGCCGATCTGAACCATCTTGGCGGGATTGACGTTCTTGTTGGTCCAGTCCATCTCCGACACGTGGACCAGGCCCTCGACCCCATCTTCGATCTCGACGAAACAGCCGTAGTCGGTGATGTTGCTGACCCGCCCGAACACCCGGGTTCCCGGCGGGTAGCGGCGCGCGATGTCCTGCCACGGGTCCTCGCCCATCTGCTTCAGACCGAGGGAGACCCGGTTGCGCTCGCGGTCGAACCGCAGCACCCGCACCTCGACCTCGTCGCCCACGTTGACCACCTCGGACGGGTGGCGCACCCGCTTCCAGGCCATGTCGGTGATGTGCAGCAGGCCGTCGATGCCGCCCAGGTCGATGAACGCGCCGTAGTCGGTCAGGTTCTTGACCACGCCCTTGACGATCGCGCCTTCCTCGAGCTTCTCCAACAGCGCCTCGCGTTCCGCGGAGTACTCCGATTCGACCACCGCGCGGCGCGAGACCACGACGTTGTTGCGCCGCCGGTCGAGCTTGATGATCTTGAATTCCAGGTCCTTGCCTTCCAGGTAGCTGGGATCGCGCACCGGGCGCACGTCGACCAGCGATCCGGGCAGGAACGCCCGAATGTCGCGGATGTCGACGGTGAAACCGCCCTTGACCTTGCCGCTGATCTTGCCGGTCACGGTGTCGTCGCCCTCTTGGGCCGATTCCAAATCGTCCCAGACCCGCGCGCGCTTGGCTTTCTCGCGCGAAAGCCGGGTCTCTCCGAAGCCGTCTTCGACCGCGTCCAGGGCGACCTCGACCTGGTCGCCGATCGTGACCTCGATCTCGCCCTTCTCATCGAGAAACTGCTGGATCGGAACGATCCCCTCGGACTTGAGTCCGGCGTTCACGACCACGGTATCTTCGCGGATGTCGACCACCGTGCCGGTGACGATGGCGCCCGGCCTCAGATTGCTGTAGGCCGCGCTCTGTTCAAACAGTTCGGCAAAACTCTCGCTCATTAATCTCTAACCCGTTGATGTTTCCGGCGCCCTGCAGGCTCGACGCCATCGATCTGGTCGCCGGTCCGTGCGAGTACGCTTCCGTGAAACCGCCCTCCGGCAAGTTCCACTCGTTGACAAAACACCGGTTCCACGACCATACGGCTCGTGGCCCGGCACCACAAAAAAAAGCCCCTGCGGGGCTCGCTTACGTTTTTGGCCTTATTGAAGCGGTACCCGTTCCGCGGCAAGCGCCATGACCTTGGCGACGACCTCATCAATTGCCAGCGCGGTGGTGTCGATGACGACGGCATCGTCGGCCGGCATGAGTGGAGCGAGGCGGCGCTCCGTATCGCGCCTGTCGCGGGCGCGGATCTCGCCCAAAAGCGCGCGAAGGTTAACACTGATTCCTTTTCCCTTCAACTGCTTATGTCGCCGATCGGCGCGCGCCTCGGCGCTCGCGGTCAGAAACACCTTGCACCGCGCATCCGGAAACACGACCGTGCCCATGTCGCGTCCATCGGCGACCAGACCCGGGGGCCGGCGAAACGCGCGCTGGCGGTCCAGCAACGCGGACCGCACCGCTTGCAGCGCGGCCACCTGGGAGGCCGCCCTGGCGACCTCCTCGGTGCGGATCTCTCGATCCACCGCACGGCCCTCCAGGATCACCCCGGGGATGCCGTCGGCGGTTACTCGAAAGGTCACGTCGAGATCCGCCGCGATTGCCGCCAGCGCGGCGTGCTCGTCCAGCGCGACCCCGCGCTCCAGCGCCGCGTAGCCCACCAGCCGGTACAGCGCGCCCGAGTCGAGCAGGTGCCAGTCCAGGGTCTCGGCCACGCGGCTGGCCACCGTGCCCTTTCCGGAGCCGCTGGGCCCGTCGATCGCGATTACCGGGGCCGTTGCGCTCATCGAGCCTCGATCCGGGCCCCGATCCCGCGGGCGTCGCGAGCGAATCCCGGGTACGAAGTCACGACGTTGCCGGCGCCCCGGACCGTGGTGCCGCCGGTCGCGCACAGTCCGGCCACCGCCAGCGCCATCGCGCAGCGGTGGTCCCCCTCGGCGTCGACCGCGCCGCCGCTCAGTTGCCCCCGGCCGCGAATGATCGCGCCGTCGGGCAACTCCTCGAGTTCGACCCCGAGCGCGCGCAGCGCCCGGCACATCACCGCGATGCGGTCGCTTTCCTTGGTCCTGAGTTCGGCCGCGCCGCTGATCCGGGTCTCCCCACCGGCCAGCGCGGCGGCGACGAACAGGATCGGGAACTCGTCGATTGCCGAGACCACCCACTCGGGCCTGACATCGATTCCGGCCAGCGGGGCGTGCCGTATTCTCAGATCGGCCAGCGGCTCTCCACCCATTGGAGCCCGCTCGTTCCGCTCGATGTTCGCACCCATCGCCGCCAGCGCGTCCAGCAGGGCCGCGCGCAGCGGATTGACCCCGACCGACTCCAGTACCAGGTCGGAGCCTGGCACCAGCGCGGCGGCGACCAGAAAGAAAGCGGCCGAGGAGAAGTCCCGCGGCACCCGGACCGGGGTTGCCCTCAGGCTCGCCCCACCGGTCACCGCGCAGCTTAAGTCCTCGCGCTGGACCGGGCAGCCGAACGCTGCCAGCATCCGCTCGGTGTGGTCGCGGCTCGCCGCCGGCTCCGTCACGCGGGTCGTGCCGTCGGCGTACAAACCGGCCAGCAGCAGGCACGACTTGACCTGGGCGCTGGCCACCTCCGGGCGGTGGTCGATCCCGGTCAGACCGGGAACCGGCTCGATCAGCAGCGGCGGCTTACCGTCGCGGCCGCGGATCGATGCCCCCATCCGGGTCAGGGGCTCGATGATGCGCGCCATCGGGCGCGCGCTCAGCGACGCGTCACCCACCAGCTGGGAGGGGAAATGCTGCCCCGCGAGGATCCCGGCGAGCAGGCGCATGCCGGTGCCGGAGTTGCCAAGATCCAGGTCCCCGGTCGGCGGGGCCAGCCCGCGCATTCCACGCCCGTGGATCGCGATCCCGGACGCGGTGTCCTCTATTACCACCCCCATCGCCTCCAGCGCGGCGCGGGTGGCGTTGACGTCGGCGGCCGCGAGGAGGCCCTCGACCGGGGTGGTGCCGGATGCGATTGCCCCGAGCATCAGCGCCCGGTGCGAGATCGACTTGTCGCCGGGCACCGCCAGGCGCCCGCGCAGCGGATCGCCGGGCACCGCGCGCAACACCAGGTCGGCCGCGGCCGGCGAGGTCAAGGCGACCCCGCCCTCACAACACGCCGACCGGGTACGAGCCCAGCACCTTGAACAGGGTCGTGACCCGCTCGAGCTGGCGCAGCGCGGCGGCCAGCGGCTCTTCCTCGGCGTGGCCGGTGACGTCGATGAAGAACACGTAATCCCATTTGCCCTGCTTGGACGGACGAGACTCGATCCGGGTCATGTTGACGCCGCCGTCGGCCAGCGGCTTCAGCAGATGATAGAGCGACCCCGGGCGATCGTCCGAGGCCAGCAGCAGCGAGGTCCGGTCCAGCCCGCTCGGCGGCAACAACCGGCGCCCGATCACCACGAAGCGGGTGCTGTTGTCCGGCTGGTCCTCGATCCGGGCGTGCAGGATGGCGAGGTTGTAGACCTCGGCCGCCGCCTCACCGGCGATCGCCGCGGCGTCCGCGGCGTTGCGCACTCGGCGCGCGGCCTCGGCGTTGGAGGCGACCGGAATCTTCTCCGCGTGCGGCAGGTGCTGGTGCAGCCAGCCCCGGCACTGGGCGAGCGACTGCCGGTGGGAATAAACCCGCTCGATGGCCTTGAGGTTCTTGGCGATGGTCAGCAAATGGTGGTGGATCGGCAGCTCGACCTCGCCGCAGATCTTCAACGGCGAGGCCAGGAACATGTCGAGCGTGTTGCTGACCGTGCCCTCGGTGGAGTTTTCCACCGGCACCACGCCGAAATCCGCGTCGCCGGATTCGACGTCGGAAAACACCTCCTCGATCGTGTTCAGCGGGAGCGATTTGATCGAATGGCCGAACTGCTTGAGCGCGGCCGACTGGGAGAAGGTGCCCTCGGGCCCGAGAAACGCGATCTTCAGCGGCTCCTGCTGGGCCAGGCACGCGGACATGATCTCGCGAAACAGGCGCACCACTTCGTCGTTGCTCAACGGGCCCTGGTTGCGCGCGACCACCGCGCGCAGCACCTGGGCCTCGCGGTCGGGGCGAAAGTACTCGACCCCCTGCTCGCCGCGACCCTTGAACTCGCCGGCCGCCAGCGCCAGGCGCGCGCGCTCGCTGATCAGCTCACCGAGACTCTCGTCGATGGCATCGATTCGGCGCCGGATCTCGCCGATTGCGTCTTCTGTTACGTTCTTGCTCAATGTCGTTGCTCAAAATCCTGCATGAAGCCCGCCAGCGCTTCGACCCCCGCGAGCGGCATCGCGTTATAGATGCTGGCCCGCAGCCCACCGACCGCCCGATGCCCCTTGAGCCCGACCAGCCCGCGGGCGCCGGCCTCGCGCAGGAACTCATCGGTCAGTTCCGGGCGGCGGAGCCGAAACACCACGTTCATCCGCGAGCGATGGCATGGCGCTATCGTATTCTGGTACAGGTCGCTCGAGTCGATCAGATCATACAGGCGTTTGGCCTTGGCGCGGTTGATCCGCTCGATCGCGACCACGCCGCCCGAGTCATTAAGCCACTCCAGCACCAGCGCGGTCACGTACCAGGCGAAGGTCGGCGGGGTGTTCTCCATCGAACCGGTCTCGGCCAGCACCCGATAGTCCATCGTCACCGGCAGAGCCCGCCCCGAGCGACCGAGCAGATCGCGCGCGACGATCACGACCGTCAGCCCGGCCGGGCCCAGATTCTTCTGCGCGCTGGCGTACAGCATGCCGAACCGGCCGACCTCGACCGGCTCGGACAGCAGCCACGACGAAGCGTCGCACACCAGCGCCGCCGCCCCCGCGGCCGGGATCGCGTCCATCACCAGTCCATCGATGGTCTCGTTGATCACGTAGTGCAAGTAAGCCGCCGGCGGCGGCTTTGGCCACGACCCGACCGGCGCGGGCCTTCCCTCGGGATCGAGCGTGCCCTCGAGGAGCGCGGTGCGGCATACGGTGGCGGCTACCCGCTCGGCCTTGGCGCCCCAGTGGCCGAGCACCGCATAGCAGCCGACCTCGTCTGGGCGGCAGAAATTGAGCGGCGCCAGCGCGAACTGGTTGGTCGCGCCGCCCTGCAAAAACAGCACCTGATGGCTGTCGGGCACCGCCAGCAGTTCGCGCAGATCCCGTTCGCAACGGGCCGCCAGCGCCTCGAACTCGCTGGAGCGATGGGAGATTTCCATCACCGACACGCCGGTGCCGTTCCAGTCCTCGAGCTCCGCGGCAATCCGGCCGAGCACCGGCGGCGGCAGCATCGCGGGCCCAGGACTGAAGTTCCAGATGGCACTCATCGAACGGGGGTTGGGGGAGTAGTGCCCTGTTTGGGAAGTTCGCTGACCATCAGAGCGCGTAGGAACGCCAAATACGAGGCGTGTACCGCAGGCAATATGCCGATATTGCCAAGGGACACAACACGGTAGTTGGCGTTCCTCCACGCTCCCTGCGGGCGCGCC
>JBFJNB010000161.1:0-6257 GCA_041633655.1 Lysobacterales bacterium
CCGGCCGCTGCCGACGACGCGCTGCTGGCCCCGCCCGGGGTGCAGCTGATCGAGCCGGCCGCGGTGCCGCCCGCCGATATCGATACCGCGGGGTTGGACCTGGCCGAGGTCGGCGCCACCGTGGACGAGGCCCCGCGCCCGACGCCGGTCGAGGTGGACTTGGGGGGATTGGCGCTGAGCGCCGATTACGACCGTCTTGACGAGACCCCGCGCCCGCCCGCGCCCGAGATCGCGGTGTTCGATCTCGACCTGGCCGATCCCGACGCGGTGGTCGACGAGTCCCCGCGCCCGGCGCCGCCCGAGGTGGACCTGGGCGAGCTGTCCGTCAGCGCCGACTACGAGGCGCTGGACGAGCGCGCGCGCCCGGCGGCGACTACCATCAACACCGACCATCTGACCCTGGAGCAGGATTGAGCCCGGTCCGGTCGCGGGCGCGGTGCGCAATATTCGCAGCGCTCGCCGGTCCTATAGGCAGCGAATCTGCAAGCACGGGTCAACCAATATGGAACGGAGAAAATTCCTGGTGCTGGCCGTCGGCGCGGCGCTGGCCGCCGCCGGCGTGCCCGGCATCGTCGGCGGGAGGAACCTGAGAATGAACGACATTCGACGCCTGCGCGAGGATTGGCAGACCTTCCTGCCGCCGGAACACGGACTCGATCTGGGGCTGGACCCGGTCGAGCGCAGCAAGGCCGAGTGGCAGCAGCAACTGTCGCCGGCCGCTTTCGAGGTGCTGCGACGCGACGGCACCGAGCGCGCCGGCACCAGCCCGCTGAACGCCGAAAAGCGCGACGGCGTCTACCTGTGCGCCGGCTGCCGGCTGCCGCTGTTCACCTCTGCGATGAAGTACGAGAGCGGAACCGGCTGGCCGAGCTTCTTCACCCACATTCCGGATCACCTCGGCACCAGCAAGGACTTCAAGCTGATCTGGCCGCGCACCGAGTACCACTGCATCCGCTGCGGCGGCCACCAGGGTCACGTGTTCGACGACGGCCCGCAGCCCACCGGCCAGCGCTGGTGCAACAACGGCGTGGCGCTGGAGTTCCTGCCCAAGGCGGGCTGAACCGCTCCCCGATCCGGTAACCGGGCGCGCCGGTTGAGTGCGCCTCGCCCGCGTGCTCCAATAAGCGCGGTTACCGAGGGGAATGAAGATGTCAGCGATACGATCCATCCTGCTGGCCGCGTTTGTGGCGCTGCTCGCGGCAGCCTGCACCACGACCCCGAAAAAGGAGTACATCGAGCCGGCCGATGAGGCTACCCAGGACTGCATCACGGTGTGCAAGACCGAACGCAACGAGTGCCGCCGGCGGGCCGACCAGGAATACGAGCGCTGCCGCTACGTCTACGAGCGGCGCCGCGCCGAGCGCGACGCCTGCATCCACCAGGGCGGCATGTTCTGCGCCGAACTGGACCCCTGTCCCACCGGTCCGCAAATCAAAGGCTGCATCGAGGAATACGATCGGTGCTACGTCGCCTGCGGCGGACAGATCGAGGTGGAAGAGGAAGGCCAGCCCTGACGCCCGGCGATTACCGTTCCAGCCGAAACGGGCGCGGCAGCGCGTCGGCTACGTGCCACTGAAACACCTCGTCCGAATCGCAGGTCGAGATCACCAGCGCGTCGGCTGGCAGCAGCTCGCACAGCACCTGGCGGCACGCCCCGCAGCTGGTATACAGGGTCTGGCCCGGGGTGTAGATCAGCAGCGCTTTCATATCCTTCGGCGCGATCCCGTCGGCGATCCCGCAGTGAATCGCGGTGCGCTCCGCGCAGGTGGTGAGGCCGAACGAGGCGTTCTCGATGTTGCAGCCGGCGGTCAGCCGGTCTTGTCCGCTCAGGATCACCGCACCAACCCGAAAGCCGCTGTACGGGCAGTACGCCCGGGCCGCCGCTTCCCGGGCGGCGGCTTTCATCGTTTCCAATTGCGACTGGTCCAAGCTCCTGTCCTCGACCCGATGAGGGTTCAGCGGGCGTTGCAGTATACCGGCGCCGCTCGCCTGCTCCTACCGCCGAACTGAATCGCAGGCCCGCTCGTAACATGGGGGATTTCTGCAAGTACGAGGCAATCCGATGTTGAACAAGCTGATTCCGCTGGTTCTGGTGCTGACGGCCTGCGCGACGACGCCGGCGCAATCGCCGACGCTGTACGCCGCGCTCGGCGGCATCGACGGCATCGGGACCGTGGTCGAGGGCACGCTCACCCGGGTCCACGGCGACGACCGGATCGCCGGGCTGTTCGAAAGTGTGGACCTGGTGCGGCTGGAAAAGGTGCTCGTGGAGCAGATCTGCCAGGCCACCGGCGGCTGCTGCGTCTACACCGGGCTGCCGATGGAGATCGCGCACAAGGACCTCGCGATCACCGACGAGGAATTCGACATCTTCGTCGGCCACCTGGTCGCCGCGATGACCGAAGTCGGAGTGCCGCCGGCCACCCAGGACCGTCTCGCCGCGCTGCTGCTGCCGATGCGCCCCCAGGTCGTGGGGCTGTAGCGCTGCCGCGCTAATTATTTCGAAGCTCGCCGCGACGATGGTATCTTGTGGCGCTCCTTCAGCCGGAGATACCCGATGCGCGAGGTCTCGCGACCCCGTATTCCAATAGCGGCCCGATGGTTGCCGGCGCTGGCGCTCGGGTGGGCGTTCGCAGCGGCGGCTGACGGCATCGCTTTGGAGCCATGCCACCTGGACCACATCAGCGAAGCGGCGCGCTGCGGCTGGTTCGAGGTCCCGGAGGACCACGCCGCGCCGGACGGGCGCAAGCTGAAGCTCAGGGTCGCGGTGCTGCCGGCGTTCAAGCAGCCGCCGGAGCCGGATCCGATTTTCGTGCTCGCCGGCGGGCCCGGGCAGAGCGCGGTCAAGGTCGCGGCGCTGTTTCGGCGGATTTTGAGGATCGCCAACCGCGAGCGCGACATCGTGCTGGTGGACCAGCGCGGCACCGGCGAGTCGGCGCCGCTCGAGTGCGAACTCGACTTCGACGCGCTGGCGTTCGACGCCGCGGCCAAGGCCGCCGCGATCGACGAGTGCCTCGGAGACCTCGACGCCGACCCGCGCCAGTACACCACGGTCAACCACGTCAAGGACTTGGAAGCGGTGCGCGCCGCGCTCGGCCGCGAGCAGATCAACCTCTATGGTGGCTCTTACGGCACCCGGGTGGCGCTGGTGTACGTGCGCGAATACCCCGGATCGCTTCGCGCGGTGGTGATGGACAGCGTGGCCTCGATGCAGATGCGGGTCGGGCTGGAGATGGGCGCCGACGCGCAGTTGTCGCTCGATCAGGTGTTCGCGCGCTGCGCTGCCGAGCCGGCCTGCGCCGAGCGCTTCCCCGACCCGGCCGGGACCCTCGCGCGAGTGATGGAAGATCTAGCCGAAACAACGCCCGAGGTCGAGTTCGACCACCCGGCGACCGGCCTGCCGGAGACGCTGGTGGTCGATCATCGCCACCTGGCGCTCGGTTTGCGCGCGCTGCTGTACAGCCCCGATTCGCAGCGCCTGCTGCCGCTGCTGATCGAGCAGGCGCAGGCCGGCAATTTCGAGCCGTTCATCGGCCTGACCACCGCCCAGGCCGAGGGGATCCTGGAGATGATCAACCCGAGCCTGCTGCTGGCGGTGCTGTGCGCCGAGGACCTGGCCGGCACCGGTCTGGACGACGTCCCGGCGCGCGAGCTCGACTCGTTCGTCGGCACCGCGCAGGTGAGCGAATTCCTCCAATTCTGCGCCGCCTGGCCGCAGCCGCTCGCGCCGATGGACTGGACGACCCCGGTATCCGACACCGCGCCGGTGTTGTTTTTGTCCGGCGCGCTGGACCCGGTCACCCCGCCGTACCGCGCGCGTCAGGCCGCCGAGGGGCTCGCCAACGCGCGCCATCTCGAAGTCGCCGGCGGGGCGCACATCGTCGGCGCTCTCGGCTGCGTGCCGGACCTGATCGCGGAGTTCTTTGATACCGCCGACCCGCAATCGCTGGACGCGAGCTGCATCGACGAGATCGCATACCCGTCGTTCTTCGTGAGCCTGCTGGGACCCAAGCCGTGATCCGTCTGACCGACGTCCACAAGTATTTCGGCAAGGTGCGCGCGCTCAACGGAATGAGCTTCGAGGCGCGCGACGGCGAGATCACGGGACTGCTGGGTCCCAACGGCGCCGGCAAGACCACCGCGCTGCGCTGCATCTACGGGCTGACCAGACCGGAGCGCGGCGAACTCGAGGTCGACGGGGTCAAGGTGTCCGAGGACGTGCGCGCGTGCCGCGCCGCGCTCGGCGTGTTCACCGACAAGTTCGGCCTGTACGACCGCCTGACCGCGCGCGAGCAGGTCCGCTATTTCGCCGAGCTGAACGGTGTGCCGGCAGCCGAGATCGCGGCGTCGATCGAGGAGCTGGTAGCCTTGCTCGGGATGGAGGAGATCATCGACCGCCGCAGCGCGGGCTTTTCCCAGGGCGAGCGGATGAAAGTGAGCCTTGCCCGCGCGCTGATCCACCGGCCGCAGAACCTGGTGCTGGACGAGCCGACCCGCGGGCTGGACGTGATGAGCACCCGTTCGCTGCGCGCGCTGCTGCAGGAACTTCGCGCCCAGGGTCGCTGCGTGCTGTTTTCCAGCCATGTGATGCACGAGGTCGCGATGCAGTGCGACCGGGTCGTGATCGTGCGCGAGGGCATCGTCTGTGCCGAGGGCACCCCCGACGAGCTGTGCCGGCGCACCGGCGAGAGCGAGTTCGAGGACGCGTTCCTGAGGCTCATCGGCACCGACGAGGGGATCGCGGCGTGACCGGCACCATCGCGACCGTTGCGCGCAAGGAATGGCGCGACTCGATCCGCGACCGCCGCTCGCTGACCGCGGCGCTGATGTTCGCGATCCTGGGACCGTTGCTGGTCGCCGGGATGATCACGATCACCGCCGATCGGGAGACCTCGGACGACCCGTTCGAAGTCGTGGTCGACGGCGCCGAGTACGCGAGCGATCTGAGCGCGTATTTACAGCGCAACAGGGTCGAGTTCGTCGCCGACGGCGCGGGTGTTGCGCTGTCGATCCCGGAGGACTACGCCGAGCGGTTCACCGATGGGCGCAGCGTGACGCTGATCATCTCGGCCGACCGCTCCAAGAGCGATCAGCGCCGCGAGGCGCAGCGGCTCGAAGGGCTGATCCACCGCTACGGCGCCGAACTGGGCCAGACGCGGCTCTTGTTGCGCGGGGTCGCGCCCAGCGTGGTCCGCCCGCTCCTGGTCGAGGTCCACGACCGCGCCACCCGCGAGGGCCGCGCCAGCCTGGTGCTCGGGATCCTGATCATCTACTTCCTGCTGGCGCCGTTCGTCGGTTCGATGGCGGTCTGCATCGACGTTTCCGCCGGCGAGCGCGAACGCAACTCGCTCGAGGTCCTGGTTGCCCAGCCGGTTTCCAGCACCGGTCTGTTCGCCGGCAAGTGGCTGATCGGCACCGTGTTCGGGGTGATCGGCGTGGCGATGACCGTGGTCGCTTCCAAGCTCGCGTTCATCAAGGTACCGCTGGCCAAGATCGGAATGAGCTGGACCATGACCGCCACGACGATGGCCCAGACGGGCTTAAGCCTGGTCTCGCTGGCCGCGCTGGTCGCGGCGCTCCAGATCGCGCTCGCGATGTGGGCCAAGACCTACAAGGAGGCGAGCACGTACTTGAGCATGCTCTCGTTCGTCCCCGCCGCGCTCGCCGCCTACCTGGTGGTCCAGGAAGTCGAATCCGCCCCCTGGATGTACCTCGTCCCCCTGCTCGGCCACCAGCAGGTGCTGAGAACCATCATCCGCGCCGAGCCGCTGGACCCGATCAACGTCGCGGTGCTGACTATCGCAACCCTGGCCCTGACCGTGGTCCTGATCTGGTTCGGCGGCCGGTTGCTGACCAAAGAAAAGATCGTGTTCGGATCGTCCGAGTAGGAAACGTCTCCTCAGTCGTCCGCTTCGCCGTCCCAGTAGTCGACTGCCGTCTCACGGCGCGCGAACACAATGAAGTTGTCGGGGTCGTCGGGCCGGTTGGACTTGCTGTGGTACGCCCCGTACTTGCCGGAATCAGGGTAGAGGAAGATGTCCGCCTCCGAGACGTTGCTCAACGCGATGTAGGTCAAAGGCTTGTCGGACGTGTTGATGATCTGGTGCGGCTGCTTCGGATCGGCCGGGGAGCAGATGAAGTCGCCCTTCCTTACCGGAAACTCCTCATCGGCGTGCCGCAGCGTACCTTCGCCCTCGAGGACGAAGAAGAACTCCTCCAGGACGTAGTGCGAATGGTAAGGCCAGGCCCGCTTGCCG
>JBFJNB010000162.1:0-6251 GCA_041633655.1 Lysobacterales bacterium
ATCCGGGCCGAGGACAGCATCGGGATCACGGTCAGCGCGACCGCGAGCGAGACCAGCAGCGCGAAGGTCACGGTCAACGCCTGGTCCTTGAACAATTGCCCGCCGATTCCCTCGACGAAGATCAGCGGCAGGAACACCGCGATCGTGGTCAGGGTCGAGGCGATCACCGCGCTGGCCACCTCCGAGGTGCCGTGGATCGAGGCCTCGATGACGCCCGCGCCCTGGGCGCGCCGGCGCGAGATGTTTTCCAGCACCACGATCGCGTTGTCGACTAAAAGCCCGATTGCCAGCGCGATCCCCCCCAGCGACATGATGTTCAGCGACAGGTCGGCCATGCGCATCAGGAAGAACGCGGTAATGATCGACAGCGGGATCGCCGCCGAGATCACCACCGTGGACCAGCCGTCGCCGAGGAAGAAATAGATCACCAGCACCGCCAGCAGGCCGCCGAACAGCGCCGCGGTGGTGACCTCCGAGATCGCCTGGCGGATGAACACCGACTGATCGTCCACGCCGCTCAGCTCGAATCCCTCCGGCATTGCCTCGCGGATCTTCTTCAGCCGGCGGTTGACCTCGTCGGCCACCCGCACGGTATTGGCATCGCCCTCCTTGTAGATCGCCAGCTCGACCGCTTCGCGGCCGTTGGTGCGGATGATCGCCTGGCGCTCCTTGTATCCGGCCACCACGGTGGCGACATCGCGCAGATAGATCGCGCGGCCGCCGCGCGGAGACACGATCAGCCCCGCGAACTCGTCCACGCTCTGGAACTGGTTTACGGTGCGCACCAGGTAGCGCTGGGTGCCCTGCTCCAGGCGTCCGCCCGAGACGTTGACGTTTTCCACCCGCAGCCGCTCGATCACGTCTCCGGCCGAGAGCCCGAACTGCGCCAGCTTGCGCTGGTCGATCAGGATCTGGATCTCGTCTTCCAGACCACCCGAGATCTTGACCGCCGCGACCCCCGGAATTGGCTCCAGGCGCTTTTTCAGCTCCTCTTCTGCAAACCGCCGCAGGCTCTTGAGCGCGTCCTCGTCGAACGGATCTCCCGGCTCCCCGGTCGCCAGCGCCAGGCGCAGGATCGGGTCGGTCGACGGATTGAACCTCAGCAGCACCGGGCGGTCGGCCTCCAGCGGCAGTTGCAAAAGCTCGAGCTTCTCGCGCACGTCCAGCGTGGCCAGGTCCATGTCGGTGCCCCAGGCGAATTCCAGCAGCACGTCGGATTGCCCGGTGCGCGAGACCGAGCGCAGATTCTGCATCCCCTTGACCACGCCGAGCTGCTCTTCCACCGGTTGGGTGATCAGCTTTTCCATCTCGACCGGCGCCGCGCCGGTGAACTCGGTACGGACGGTCAAGGTGGGATAGGCCAGGTCGGGGAGCAGGTTGACCTTGAGTTCGCTCAGCGCGATCAGGCCGAACACCAGCATCAGCACCGCGAACATCGCCACCGTGACCCGGCGGCGGGTGCAGGCTTCGACCAGGCTCATCAGCGCGCGCTCGAGTTCTCGGCGCCGGCGAGCTTGCCGTCGCCGGCGACCTCCGCGGTGGCGGCTTCCTCGGGCGGCAGGTTGATCGGATCGAGCAGCGTTTCCGCCGCGATTCCGCCCTTGCCGGCGGTCACGACCCACTGGCCAGGCGCCAGCCCGTTCAGGATCTCGACCCGGCCGGCGGTGGTGTATCCGGTGGTTACCTCGACCCGCTTGGCGCGCTTTCCTTCCAGCACGAAGACGTAGCGGTCGCGGTCCTCGACGACCAGCGCATCCTGCGGAATCGTGACCGCGCGCTCGCGCACGTCGTAGACGATGTTGACCCGGCCGAACATCCCGGGCTTGAGCAGGCCCCCGTCGTTGTCCATCTCCACGGTGACCTTGAAGGTTCCGGTACCGGGATCGACCACCGGGCTGATCCGCGCCACCCGGCCGGTGAACGTCTCACTCTCGAGCGCGTCGACGGCCAGCCTCGCCTGCTGCCCGGTGCGCAGCGTGGCCAGCTCGCGCTCCGGCACGTGCAGGATTGCCAGCAGCGGGTCGAAGTCATGCACCCGGAACAGCGCCTCGTGCAGGTCCACCAGCTTGCCGACCTTGACCAGCCGCTCCGAGATCACGCCCGCGATCGGCGCGCGCACGTCGGTGTAGCTCAGCTCCAGCTTGACCATCTCGTAGCCGGCAAGCTCCTGATCCACGTCGAACTTGGCTTTCTCGTATGCCTCGGAGCTGATCAGCTTCTTTTCGAACAGCTCGCGGGTGCGCCGCAAGTCGTTTTCCAGCCGGGCCAGCGTCGCTTTGGCGCGGGCCAGTTCCAATTCGAGCCGTTCGCGATCGAGCCGCGCCACGACCTGACCCTCGGCCACCGGGTCGCCCTCCTCGACCAGGATTTCGAGCACCACGCCGCTGGTCTTGGCGACGATGTCGGCTTCCCGGTCCGCTTCCAGGGTCGTGGTGCCGTTGTAGGCGGCAAACACGGTGGCCAGGTCGACCGCCTCGACCTCGACCGGAACCGCGACCTGTTCCTTGTCGTCATCGTCAGCCTTCGCCTGGCTCTGTCCGGGCGGTGCGCCGCACGCGGCGGCCAGCAGCGCGACCGCCGCCGCGATCGGCCCGAGTTTCATAAAACGCTGCACCATGTGCTCGCCCCTTTGGCATACTGGTGTTGTAGTTAACTATAACGCTAACACTCCGATCCGGATATAGCGCTTAAGTCATGGTCGCCCGAGCAGGATGCAGGAATCCTGCCAGTTCGACAAACGCTTGGCCTGCCTTGGCCCCGACCGCTGCGCTCGCCAGCCGATTGATCGAGTCAGCTCAATTATTGGCGCAATTCGCCATTCCCCCCCGCCGCAGCCCCTGGTGGCTTTTGCCCGGACCTGAGGCAACGGTATACTAGCGCGCGAATTGCATATGGTCGCCCGGCAAACGCCGCTTCGGTGCGCCGGCCGACTCCCGATGGCCGTCCTGGAATATTACAAGATGACAAGAACCACGATCCTGGTGGCCGGGCTCCTGTTCGGTCTGATTCCGCTTTCCGAGGCGCTGGCCCAGGGGGACCCGGAAGCGGGCCGGCAAAAAGCCTATACCTGCACCGGCTGCCACGGCATTCCCGGCTACAACAACGCCTATCCGATCTACCGCGTGCCGAAGATCGGGGGTCAGAATTACCCCTATCTGGTGCTGGCGCTGAAGGCCTACCGGGCCGGCGAACGCAAGCACCCGACGATGGCCGCGCAGGCCGGCAGCCTGACCGACCGCGACATCGAGGACATCGCCAGCTATTTCGACAGCCTCCACGACCGCGACGGCGAGGGCGTCAATTATCCGCCCGGCGACCGCGCCGCCGGCGAGCAGAAGTCGGCCGTCTGCCAGGCGTGCCACGGTGCCGACGGCAACGGCATCGATCCCCAGTACCCGCGGCTGGCGGCGCAATACGGCGACTATATGGTCAAGGTACTGAAGGACTACAAGTCCGGCGATCGGATCAGCGCGATCATGGCCGGCTTCGCCGCGGCGCTGAGCGAACAGGACATGCGTGATCTGGCGGCTTACTACGCGGCCAAACCGGGGCTCGTCGACCTGAAAATCAAATAGTCAGCGCCGGTCAGGTGTAGTACGGATTCTCGCCGGTGGAGTGATCGGTGACGTCCCGGACCCCGGTGATCTCCGGAATCCGTTCCTTGAGCGTCTTTTCGACCCCGTGCTTCAAGGTCACGTCGACCATTCCACAGCCGTGGCAGCCGCCGCCGAACTGCAGCACCACCACCCCCTCAGGATCCACGTCGACCAGCGCGATGCGGCCGCCGTGGGCTGCGACCGACGGGTTGATCTCGGCGTCCAGCACGAACCGGACGCGCTCTGCCAGCGGCGCCTCGGGAGTGGGCTCGCGGCCCCTGATGTTGGGTGCGCGTACGACCAGCTGGCCGCCCGTCGTCTCCTCCTGAAACTCGATCTCGGCCTCCTCCAGGTAGGGCGCGCTGGCCGCGTCCAGGTACAGGTCGAAACCGTTCAGGGGCACGACGACGTCATCGACGCCGACGGATTCGAGCTCGACGAAGCCCAGATCGCAGCTCGCCGCCGGCGTTCCCGGGCGCTGTACCACGATCCGGATCGCGAGACCCTCGGCCTGCTGATCCAGCAGGTGCTTGAAATAGACTTGTGCGCTTTGGTGGACTTCAATCATCGCTCAACGCCTGGCTCAACAGCGGCAGCGACACCTCCAGCCGGTGGTCGATTCCGGAATGGGTGCCGTCGAATTCCTCGTAGCGGTGGGCGACGCCCAGTTGGTCCAACCGCCGACTGAGGCGACGCGCGCCGTAGTGCAAATGATACTCGTCACGGTTACCGCAATCTATGAAGATCGCACGCATCGATTTCAAGGCCTCGGCGTGGGCCGCGACCAGATTCAGCGGATCGTGCACCAGCCAGCGCCGCCACCGGTACTGATCGATCTCCAGGGTCTCGAGGTCGAACGGCAGCACGAATCCGCACTCGGTCTCCGGCTCCGGCGCATAGCTGGCGGCCATGCACAGGAACATCAGGGTCGTGAAATCGTCGCCGGTGCGGCTCTCGGTGGCCCAGAAATGGCGCAGGAACTTCAACGGATCGCCGTCGTGACCCCGCAGCACCGCGGCGACCTTGGGCATGTCGTGGCGGTAGACCCATTCGAAATCCACGTCGCCGGAATGATCGGCCAGCGCGCCCCAGCAGTCCGGCCGCTCCATCGCCAGGCGCAGCGCGCCGTAGCCGCCGGAGGACTTGCCGAAAAGCCCCCGGTGCTCGCGCGCGGCCAGCGTGCGGAAGCGCTCATCCACCAGCGGCACCAGCTCTTCGTGGATGTAGTCGGCGTAGGCGCCCAGCGCGGGCGAGTTCAGGTACTGGTTGCCGCCCAGCGAGGTGAAGCAGTCCGGGGCGACGACGATCGCCGGCGCCATTCGGCCGGCCCGGATCAAGCGCTCGATGCGCTCGAAGTGGTTTTCGCCGAAACCGCGCCAGTTGGCCGCCCCGAGGCCGCTGTTGGTGTAGGCGGCCAGGTACCACAGCACCGGGTAGCGGCGGTCGTCGTCGTGATAGCCCGGCGGCAGGTACGCCAGCAGCTCGCGCTCACTCGGATCGTTCCACGGATTCCCGGCCAGCACCCGCGATGGGTGCCTCGAGCGCACGATGCGCTCACCCAACCAGGGCGTTTGGCGGCGGATCTCCATCCCGGGGATTATAGCGGCGGGCGCGTTTCGAACTCGCTACAATGCGAAGCTCGCCAAGTAATCGAGCGCGACCCGCATGTCAGATCTGAGCACCCGTAGCTGCGTCCCGTGCGAGGGCGGCACCCAACCGCTGGATGGGAGCCAGGTCGAAGCCCTGCTGAGCCAGCTCCCGGGCTGGAACCAGCGCGAGGGCGCCATCGAGCGGGAGTTTGAGTTCAAGAACTTCCACCAGACCATGGCCTTCGTCAACGCACTGGCCTGGGTCGCGCACCAGCAGGATCACCACCCCGACTTCGAGGTCGGCTATCGCACCTGCCGGGTACGTTTCATCACCCACGCGATCGGCGGCCTGTCTGAAAACGACTTCATTTGCGCGGCCAAGGTCAATCGCCTGCTGAACCCGTGAGTCCTCGACAGGCGTGGCTCTGGGCCGCGGCGCTCGCCCTCGCGGTTCCGGCCTACTACGCGCTGAGCCGGCTCGCGCTCGAGCGCTTTCTCGAACGCGCCGCGGAGGCAGACGCGATCGAGTGGCGCCAGGGCTTGGCCTGGGAGTTCGACCGCCGCGACGACCTCGCCGGCCCGCCGCCGCCGGCGATCGCTGGCGCCCGGATCGAGAACTCACGGCTGCTGGTCACCGCCGCCGGGGCCGCCGATTTCGTGTCGCTGAACCTGCGCGGCCGCGAGATCGACGCCCGCGCGTTCCCGCGGCTCAGGCTGGGCATCGAGCGGGAGCGGGAGGGCCACGCGCTGTTGTTTTTTCGCGAGTCACTGGACGGGCCCGATTTCGGGTCTCCACCGCTGCCGCTTGCGGCCGGGACCCAGGAACTGCGCCTGGCCCTGGACGAACTCCCGTGGCAGCGCCACCCCCCCCAGCCCGGCGCGGACGCGCTGCCCTGGGGCGGCGCCTCGGGCACGGTGGCGAGCCTGCGCCTGCACCCGGTGGTGAGCGGGAGTTCGGACTTCGCGCTCGACTTCATCGCGCTGGAGCGCGCCGGAGCCGCTCCGCAACGGGGCCTGCAGGCGGTCGCCCTCGACGACGCCGCGGCGCGGCTCCGGCAGCGCGGCG
>JBFJNB010000163.1:0-6245 GCA_041633655.1 Lysobacterales bacterium
CCCCAATCCTCCTCGGTCGCGTCCAGCGCGACCGCATCCTCCGCCCGACCCAGCAGCCCCAGGCACAGCGTCCGGTAGATCAGGGCGAGTTCGTCGCGCCGCGGATCCGCGAGCAGTTGGCGCGTTGCGGCGTCGGGGTCGAAGCCGGTCAGCGCGTCGGCGCACGCGGCGATCGAACCGGGTGCGTTTGGCAGCTTTCGCAGCAACTCGGCGGCACCGGCGCGATCGCCGCGCCTGGCCGCGGCGGCGGCGATCACCCACGAGGCCTGGATCCCCAGTTCCACGGCCTGGTTGGCGTGCTCCCCGGCGCGCGCCGGGTCGTCGGTCAGCAGCGCCGCCCAGGCGCGCACCGTGTGGGTCATCGGCGAAAGCGGGTCCAGCGTCACCGCGCGCTGCGCCGGAGCGACCGCGCCCTCGGCCTGTCCGACCCGCATCAGAAAGGCCGCGTACCAGTGCAGCAGGGTCGGGTTGCTCGGTTCGCGCTCGATGGCCTCCTCGTGGAGCTGCCTGGCCCGCAGCCAGTCGCGCTCGGCCGCCGCTTGCGTGGCCAGGATTGCGCGCGCCTCGCCGAG
Organism: Lysobacterales bacterium; assembly: GCA_041633655.1. Taxonomy (GTDB): domain Bacteria; phylum Pseudomonadota; class Gammaproteobacteria; order Xanthomonadales; family SZUA-38; genus JBFGYD01. Next base: position 573 of record JBFJNB010000163.1, read on the forward strand.
CCGGTCGTCGAGTCGCAGCGCCTCGCGCGCCGCACTGAACGCCAGCGCCTCGAATTCGGAGCGCGGAACCGGCGCCCACGAGGGCAGCACCACATAGGTCGACGCCAGCGCCTCGTGAGCGCGGGCAAAGCCCGGGTCGGCCCGAATCGCGTCCTGAAACAGCGCGATAGCCTGCTGGAGTGCGGCCTGGTCGCGGCTGTGCCACAGGTGGCGGCCCTTGAGATAGGCGTCGAAGGCGTTGACGTTTGCCGGCGGGCGTCCGAGCAGCGAGCGGCCGGCTGGATCGGTGACCCGAGCGTGCAATTCGGCCGCGATCGCGGTGGCCAGCTCGCGCTGGATGTCCAGCACCTGCACAAAGTCGCGGTCGTAGCTCTCCGACCACAGGTGCGTGCCGTTTTCGGTCTCGATGAGCTGCGCGGTCAGGCGGATCCGTCCGTCCTCGATCCGGAGGCTGCCCTCCAGCACCGACGCGGCGCCAAGGGTAGCGCCGATCTCGCGCACGTCGAGGTCGCGACCGCGCAGCGCGAAAGACGAGGTCCGGGCCACCACGTTGAGATCCGGCAGGCGGGCCAGTTCGGCCAGGAGTTCGTCCGCCAGGCCGTCGCCGAAATAGCGCAGCGACTGATCCGGGCTCAGATCCAGCAGCGGCAGCACCGCGATCGAATTCGGGGCCGGCGGCGCCGCGGTCCGCTCCCACGGACGGATCAGCACCAGCAGCAGGCCAATCAGCAACAGCGCCGCGGCGGCCAGCCAGGGCCCCGGTCGACGCCGGAGGGGGGTGTCGGAATCGAGCGTGCCGACGAAACGGTAGCCGACCCGGCTGACGGTGGAGATCACGGCCTGGGTGTCGCCGCCGAACACCCGCCGGATCTTGACGATCGCCTGGGTCAGCGCGCCGTCGGAAACGATCCGCTCGTCCCAGACCCGCTCGATCAGCTCGTCCTTGGTCACGGCCCGGTCGCGGTGGCGGATCAGGTAGACGAGCAGGTCGAACGCGCGCGGCTCGAGCGCGATCGGCTCGCCGCCCCGGCTGACGGTCCGCGCCTCGGCGTCGATCTCGACCTCACCGATCCGATATCTCGACATCGAATGATCTTACTCGATCGGCCGCGGACCGGCAGCGGCGCCCTCAGAGGCGGTAGTCGATCGTCAGCGGGGCGTGATCGGAGAAGCGCGCATCCTTGTAGATCTCGGCCGATTTCACCGCCGCGCGCAGGCCCGGGCTGACGACCTGGTAGTCGATCCGCCAGCCGACGTTCTTCTTCCACGCCTGGCCCCGGTTCGACCACCAGGTGTACTGATCGGGGCGCTCGTCGACGACCCGGAACGCATCGACCCAGCCGACCTCATCGAACAGCGTGTCGAGCCAGGCCCGCTCCTCCGGCAGGAAGCCCGAGTGGTCCTGGTTGGCGCGCCAGTTCTTGAGATCGATCGGCTTGTGGGCGATGTTCCAGTCGCCGCAGACGATGTACTCGCGCCGTCCGGCGATCAGGCGCTCGAGGATCGGCATCAGCCAGTCCATGACCTCGAACTTGAACCGTTGACGGTCCTCGGACGACGACCCGGACGGGAGATACAGCGACACCACGCTCAAGTCGCCGAAATCGGCCTGCAGCCAGCGCCCCTCGCCGTCGAACGGCGCCCACCCGAGCCCATAGTGGACCCGAACCGGCTGCCGGGCGCTGTAGAGCGCGACCCCCGAGTAGCCGTTGCGGCGCGCCGGATGAAAGAACGCATGGTAGCCGCGCGGAAAGAACTCGGTACTTCGCAGCGCCTCGACCTGGGCCTTGAGTTCCTGCACGCAGACAAAATCGGCCTGCTGTCTTTTCAGCCAGCGATAAAAGCCCTTGCGCTGGGCGGCACGGATGCCGTTGGCGTTCAGGGTAACGACGCGCATTTTGCAACTCCCCCGGTACGGATGAACAATCTTAGCACCGGCGCGGCGCTTTTAATTTGCAGCGGCCCGGCTACACTTGGGGTCCCGCGGTGGCGGTTCGGTATGAAGCAGTTTCAACGCGAGTTTGTCGACCTTTGTCTGGAGCGCCAGATCCTCCAGTTTGGCGAGTTCAAGCTCAAGTCGGGGCGCGAGAGCCCGTACTTTTTCGACGCCGGCCGGTTCAACTCCGGCGCCGCGCTGCGCCTGCTCGGCAAGTACTACGCGGCGGCGTTGATCGACTCCGGGGTCGAGTTCGACATGCTGTTCGGACCGGCCTACAAGGGCATCGCCCTGGCCGCCGCGATCGCGATCGCATTTTCCCGCGACCATGACCGGGACCTGTGCTACGCCTATGACCGCAAGGAGGCCAAGGCGCACGGCGAGGGCGGAACCCTGGTCGGCGGGCCGCTGCGCGGGCGGGTGCTGGTGGTCGACGACGTCGTTTCATCCGGCACCTCGATCCGCGCCGCCGCCGATTTGATCGCTGGCGCGAGCTGCGAGTTCGCCGGGGTCGCGATCGCGCTCGACCGCCAGGAGCGGGGGTTCTCCGACGAAACCGCCTGCGAGGAAATCCAGCGCCGCTACCAGGTTCCGGTGATCAGCATCATCTCGCTGGACACCCTGATCGCGTTCTCCTCTGGCGACCCGGCGATGGAGCAGACCCGCAAGCGGATCGTCCAGTACCGCGCGGTCTACGGGGTGGCCCGCGCGCCGGGCGGGTGAGTCACGTGACGGCGCGGATCGTCAACAATCGAACCAAACGCTTGAAATAACCACCGTCTCGGGGCTATATCAGTAAAACTTTTTCGCGATTTCGCGTTCGGAACGAAATGAGGGAGGCCAACAAACGTGGTCGACCCAAGACCCGGGACTATACGAGCATGAAAACTCAGCACTGGATCGGCGTGCTGGTCGTGGTTGCGATCGCCGCCCTTGCCGGGCGCGCAGACGCCCAGAAACTGTACAAGTGGGTGGACAAGGACGGCAACGTCCACTACAGCGACCAGGTCCCGCCGGAGGACATCGAGCAGGCGCGCGAGCGGATGAACGAACAAGGCGTGGTCGTGGACCGCGTCGATCGCGCCAAGACCGATGAGGAGTTCGCCGCCGAGGAAGCTGCCCGGCTCGCGGCCGAGGAAGCCGCCGCGGCCGCGGAGCGCCAGCGGATCGAGGACGGCAAGATCCTGGCCACCTACGCCAGCGAGGCGGACATCACCCGCATCCGCGACCAGCGCATCGACACGCTGGACCGGCAGATTCAGTCCTCGCAGGCGTTCATCGGTGGCCAGACCCAATCGCTGGCGCGGCTGATGGAGCGCGCCGCGGAGCTGGAAAGCCGGGGGGTGGAGGTCAGCGCCGCGCTGACCGACTCGATCGAGGGAATCCGGACTCAGATCCGCGACCAGGAGAAGATCATCGCCGCCAAGGAAGCGGAAAAGGCCACTATCGACGCCGAGTACGAGCAGGAACTCGAGCGCTTCCGCGAAGTGGCCAGGCGCCGCCTGGGGCAGGCTTCAGAAGGGTAAAACCAGTTCGGGCCGAAACGCCTTGAGCTGATCCCTGAATATCCCCTGGATCCGCTCCAGCGCCTCGGGCGAGTCGGCGTCGAAGCGCAGCACCAGGCACGGAGTGGTGTTGGAGCACCGGACCAGGCCCCACCCGTCCGAATAATCGGCGCGGATGCCGTCGATGGTCGTGATCCGGGCGCCTTCGAATTCGGCGCGCTCGGCGAACCCGGCCATCAGCTCGTGGTGATCTTCCTGGTCGATGTCGACCTTGATCTCCGGCGTAGAGACCGAGTTCGGCAGCGCTTCCAGCGCGGCGCTGGCGCCGTCCGCCTCGGAGGCCAGGATTTCGAGCAACCGGGCGCTGGCGTAGGTTGCGTCGTCGAACCCGAACCAGCGCTCCTTGAAGAAGAAATGCCCGCTCATTTCGCCGCCCAGCGCCGCGTTGGATTCCCTCATCTTGGCCTTGATGAACGAATGACCCGTCTTCCACATGATCGGGCTGCCGCCGTGGTTGAGCACGATCTTGGCCAGGTGGCCGGTGCACTTGACGTCGTAGATGATCGCCGCACCCGGGTTGCGGGTGAGCACGTCGCGCGCGAACAGCATCAGCAGCCGGTCCGGATAGATGATCTCGCCGCCCCGGGTCACGACCCCGAGCCGGTCTCCGTCCCCGTCCAGCGCGATCCCCAGATCCGCGTCCAGCCGGTCCACCGTCACGATCAGGTCGCGCAGGTTGTCCGGCACCGATGGATCCGGGTGATGATTGGGGAAATTGCCGTCGACGTCGCAATATAGCGGGATGACCTCGCAGCCGATCTCCTCCAGCACCAGCGGCGTGACCTTGCCGGCGATGCCGTTGCCGCAGTCGACGACGACTTTGAGCATCTCCTCGACCTGGACGTCGGAGGCGATGCGCTCGACGTAATCGTCGACCACGTCGATCTCCTGGACCCCGCCCTCGCCCGAGTGCAGGCGGCCGTCGACGATGCGCTGGTGCAGCGCCGCCACCGCCTCGCCGGCCAGCGTCTCTTCGCCGAGCACGATCTTGAAACCATTGTAGTTGGGCGGGTTGTGGCTGCCGGTGACCATGACCCCGGACCGGGTGCCCAGGCTGTGGGTCGCGTAGTACAGCACGCCGGTCGGCACCGCGCCGATGTCGATCACGTCGACCCCGGTCGCGCACAATCCGGTGATCAGCCCCTGACAGATTTCCGGGCCCGACAGGCGCCCGTCGCGCGCAACGACGACCTGCTGCTGGCCGCGGTCCAGCGCCTCGCTGCCGATCGCCCGCCCGATCGACTCGGCGATCTGCGGGGTCAGCGTCTCGCCGACCACGCCGCGGATGTCGTACGCGCGGAAGATGCTGCGGGGCACGACCGCCGGAGGCGCCGCGGGAGCCGAAGCGCCTCCCTCGGCGAACGCCATCGCGGTGGCGAGGTCCTCGTCCACGGGTTCGCCCTTCGCCGCCGCGGCGGCTGCCAGTTCGTCCACGGTCGGCCCCGCGTCCGGCTTGGCGTAACGCTCGCGGTGGACGAAGACCAGGAGCGCAGCGCTGGCCAGGAGGGTGGCCACGTTGAGCCACCAGGGCCAGGCGTTCTTAAACGGCGGCGAAGGGTAGTAATAGGCCGCGCTGAACCTGGAGTCGGCAATCGGTATCGATTCGACGCCCGCGGGCAGTGCATCGGTGGCGACCGAAATCAGCTCGGATCCGCGCTGCGAATAGGTGCGCAGGTCCAGGTAGCCAGCCCCGACGTCGGCGTCCTGGATGATCCTCTTGATCAGGCTCAGCGGGTAGCTGACCACCAGCAGCCCACGCAGCACCCGGTGTCCGTTGCCGACCGGCTCGGTGATCGGCGCCGCCCAGCTCAACCGGTCCTTCTCCGGCACCGGGCCGGTCAGCATGCCGGAGTCCTTGGCCTGCAGCAGCAGGTACAGACTCGCGTAGCCGAGTCCGGGATAGGGTTCCGGGTCGAGCAATTCGACATCCGGCCCGACCAGGCGCACCTGCTCGGCGCCATCGAGCAGTTGCTTGAGCGTCAGCGCGGCGGTCGCCAGCGCGCCCTCGGAGCGGTCCTTGGCCGCCGCCAGCGCCTGGTCGGTCCGTGCCGCCTGCTCGATCCCGGCCGCGACGGTGCGAAACTCGCGCTGGACCTCCTCGATCGCGCGCGCGGTCACGCGCTCCATCTTGGCGACGCCGCGCTGGTACCACCAATGTGCGCCGAGCTGGTA